>NZ_PNCP01000389.1:0-209 GCF_005886115.1 Pseudoalteromonas sp. S4492 | reverse complement strand
CTGGAATGCCACCGACCGGCAGGTGGCCTCCATGGGACTGAGCGAGGAGGCCATGCGCGAGCTGAATCCGGACGCCGTCTTCTGTCAGCTGGACTGCTTCAGTGGCGTGCTGCCCGGGCCGCGCACCAACTACCTCGGCTATGACGATCTGGTGCAGGCCACCACCGGCATCATGCTGCGCTTCGGCGGCAGCATGGATACCCCGGAAG
>NZ_PNCP01000039.1:0-173502 GCF_005886115.1 Pseudoalteromonas sp. S4492 | reverse complement strand
TTTATCGGGGTCAGATCAGACCGCTGACCGCTGACCGCTGACCGCTGACCGCTAGGTATTTTAACTTTCCTGCTCAGCTTCTTGCTGTGCTAATTTTTCGCGTTCTGCCTTTGAGATGTAGGCCGGTTTATTGCTTTTATGCAATTTTGCATTGGCGCGCTTATCTTTTTGCTTAAGTTTAGTGAAGATCTTTTTTCTGCGGTTCATGAGTCTAACAAACGAATTAATAGGGTGAGTGGCTATTGTACCTTGTTGGTATTTTTAAGCGATCTATTTTGCTTGAATTAGAGATGTTATGTCGGCGTTATAAGCGTTACAATCAAGGCGACTTTCTAAAAACCTTCTTAAACTCTGGAGCTTATCTTGAAACATTCATTACTTGCTGCATTTTTATTAAGTGCTTTCTCTAGTCAGGCAGCTGTGTCTGAGCAAAGTGAAAAGCTGGCTAACTACGCGGTAGAGCAATATCAACAAGCGCAAATTCATACCTTAGAGAATTTAGTTTCGTATCCAACGGTAAATAAAGAAGGTCTAGCGACTCCTGATAACCCAGATTTCATTGGCTTTAAGTCGTTCTTAAAAATGAAAGCGGCGCAGTTTGGTTTTGATTATCAAGATTTAGGCTACACAGTGTTAATTGGCATGGGTAACCAAGCTGACAAAGTAACCATAGTAACCCATGGTGATGTGCAACCTGCAGATGCTAGTAAATGGCAGCAAAGTCCATTTGAAATGGATAAAACCTCTGAGCCAGGAAAGCTAATTGCACGTGGTACAGAAGATGATAAAGGTGCAATTGCGACTGCACTGCATGCAATGAAGGCGATTAAAGATAACGGTATTACTTTAAATAACCGTATTGAATTAATGGTTTACCTTGCAGAAGAGTCTGACTGGGCACCACTCGAAGAGTTCATGAAAACCTATCAGCAACCTAAATATGCTGTCACTATTGATGCTTCATACCCTGTGGTTGTTGCAGAAAAAGGCTGGAGCTTAATTGCGCCGACTTTCTCTGCGACCTCAGCACAAACAGGCTTATATGTTAGTGGCTTAAAAGGCGGCGCCTTTGTTAGCCAAATCCCTGAAGATGCCAGCGTGTTAGTACATAACGCTGATGCGGCGACAGTGGCTAAATTACACGACAATGTCGCTCAGCTTAAAAACGTCAAAGTGGCGATGACAGAGCAAGACAATAGCTTGTTAGTCCAAGTGAAGGGGATTTCAGCGCATTCATCTGAGCCAGAAGCGGGTGAAAATGCCATTGCGCACCTTGCAGAAATCTTTAAAGGTATTGATCTTGAGAACAATAGCGATGGCCAAGCAATTGAGTTTATCAATCAGCTAATTGGCCTTGATTTATACGGCGCGCAATTCGGTGAAATTGGTTACAAGCATGATTTTATGGGCCCGATGACTGTATCGCCAACCTTATTAAGCCGCGACGGTAACGACATTAAACTGTCGATTAATATGCGTCGTCCGGTAGGTAAACAAGAAGCTGTGCTTAAGCAGCAAATTAATGAAGCGCTTAGCGCTTGGCAAACCACTAATAATGTCACTTTAAAAGACACTAAAGTGGTAATTGGTACGCCAATGCTGTTAGATGGTGCGCCTCATGCAGAAGCATTACTCGATATCTTTAAGCACTTTACTGGCGATAAAGACGCGGGCTTTGTGTCAATTGGTGGTGGCACAAATGCTAAACTATTTGATAATGCGGTGTCATTCGGTCCATCAATGCCAGGTAAAAAGTACACAGGCCACTCAGAGCATGAGTTTATTACTGAAGAGCAGTTAGCACTGAACTTAAAAATGTACACTGCAATGATGATGAAGCTAGGTAATATGTAATTCTATAAACTGAAAACGCCGCTTTATAGCGGCGTTTTTTTAAACTGGTGACTCATTCCTATTTAGAATTGGGCAACAAACTTAAGGTTATAAAGTTCAGCTGAGCCGCTTTCAGTGTAATTAGCGGTTAAATAATATTTATCATTAATAAAGTACTTACCTTGTAAAACGAGTTCAGAATCATCCAACCCTGCACCTATGGCATAGTGTTCGCCAAAGTAATAGCTGATCATGGCATTGCTTGCTGATTCATAAAGGCTGTCTTGGTGGCCAACATCGACGGTAATGTAATGGCTGCCGCTTAAATGATTAAAGTATCTGGCAGAGACATTCCAAACGTCGAGTTCATCATCTGTTTCTGCGCTAAAACCAAGGTAATCCTTATCGTTGATTTGGAGGTTATACTGCGCTTTCAAGCGGAAATAATCATCACCATATTCACGCACATCTCTATTTACAGAGACTTTTAAGGCATCGGCAAATAAGTAGCCTACTCCTAAGGTATAGTCATCAGTATCATCAACATCGTAAATTTCACCTGTAACAAACCAGTTTTTATAAAATCCTTCACCAAACATACCGAGATAATCAGTGTAATCGCTATTAAAGTAATTCACTCGAATGTTTGAATCTGTATCTAGGTAGCCATAATCATCAAGTACCCCAGAGCTTTGCTGCTCCTCAAAGTAGTAATGGCTCACTAATTGGTAAGCATTAAAACTATATCTGTGATTCTCTATGTGCGTATAGTCGATACTATTGAACCATTGTTTACTCACCTGTTGTTCTGTTGCGATAGAGCAGTTTGAATAAGCAAGTGTTGCCAGAGCAATAGGGGCTAGTTGTTTAAACATACATATCCTTGTTGTATTTGGTTTTGTTTCATAAAGATAATACAACAAGCAGCTACTTACATTGTAATAAAGTGTTGTGGGTCTGTTAGTTTGTGAAAAGGCCAAGCAGCGCTTGGCCTATAAAGCTTAATTAAGCGTTGTGGTGAGTGATATTTCGGCATTCATCAGTTTAGAAATAGGGCAGCCTTGTTTAGTTTGTTCACAAAGTTGCTCAAATTTTTCGCCCGAAATTTCTTTTATCTTTGCGCTGACATCAAGTGCAATGTGGCTCACTTCGAAGCCGTCGTCAACCTCATCAAGGCTCACTGTTGCTTTGGTAGTTATGTCGTCAGCGACAAAGCCAGCTTCTGTTAGTGCCAGCGATAGCGCCATGCTAAAACAGCTACTGTGTGCCGCTGCAACCAGTTCTTCAGGGTTAGTGCCCGGCTTATCTTCAAAGCGAGTGTTAAAGCCAAATGGCTGTTTCTCAAGCGCGCCACTTTGACTAGAAATATAGCCTTTGCCAGATTTAATATCACCAGACCAACTCGTATGTGCAGATTTTTTAATCGTCATCGTCATCTCCTTTGTAAATTTTTTCGACAACCGTGAAAGGCTTTCAGGGTTTTGTGCCGAAAACTGTGAGTTAACGATATAAGTGCAACTTAAACGCCAATCTGTATGAAAAAGCTTAATAGTTGCTGAATTTTGTTGTATATATAAATGAAACTTGAATAGGTGAAGTCAATTCAGTGATAATTATTTACCTATTTAAGGGTCTTGATTGGCGCTAAATAATTATAAAAATGGAATGCAGTAATATGGAATTTTTGAACCTCGCTTTTAGTTTTCCTTCGGTTATTTTATCCGCTCTACTTTTTGTTGTAGTTATATTTTGGGCTATCACACTGCTCGGATTCGCAGATATTGATATGTTTGAGTCCGATGTCGATAGTGATGTATCACAAGCAAGTTCAGGAAGCATTTGGCATACATTAGGATTTGGTGATGCACCACTTACTGTATCGGCAAGTGTGTTGGTGATGACCAGCTGGTTAATTACCATTTATGCACACAAGTTTTTTGCAAGTGTACTTGGCAATGGCATTGTTTTTTATGTGCTTGGCGGTTTGTTGTTACTTATTAGCCTTTTGGTCGCTATCCCTATTTCTGCCCTTTTATTACGCCCATTAAGACGCTTTTTTGCGAGTAAAAGTGCATCACAAAGTTCAGATCTACTCGGCTTAGAATGTGTTGTTGCCACAGGTAAAGTGACTGACTCATTTGGTCAAGCGCGCGTTAAGTACCAAGGTACAGAGCAATTGATTGAAGTTCGTGCAGAAAATAATGAGCAATTCTCTTCTGGTGACACTGCCGTGTTGCTTGAGCACATCAAAGATAAACACTGTTACATCATTACCGCAAAGCCTTGGTGATCCTAGGCTTTAAGAAGTAATAAAAAATAAAATCGATAATCACGTTAGGACATAACATGGAATATTTAGATAACTTAATACCAATATTGGTTTTTGTGGGGATAGCGATCGTCGTTATTTTCGCAATTCTATTAATCATCGGTAAGTTCTACCGAAAAGTAGAGCAAGGTCAAGCGCTTATTATCAATAAAATGAAGAACGAGCCCGATGTAACTACAACCGGTGGCATCGTTTTTCCAGTCATCCATAAAATGGAAGTAATGGACATTTCGACTAAGCGTATGGTTCTTGAGCGTAAAGATAAAGGCGGCTTAATCTGTAAAGATAACATTCGTGCTGATATCGCGATTACGTTTTATATTCGTGTAAATGAAAACAAAGAAGATATTTTACGTGTAGCTAAGCAAGTGGGGTGTGCAAGGGCATCTGAGCATGAAACATTGCAAGAGTTATTTGAAGCGAAATTTTCAGAAGCGCTTAAAACAGTGGGCAAACGAATGGATTTCGTTGAGCTTTTCACTCACCGAAATGAGTTTCGCGATAATATCAAAGAAGTCATTGGCCAAGATTTATCAGGGTATACCCTTGAAGATGTGGCTATCGACTACTTAGAACAAACCTCAATAGAAAAGCTTGATCCTCAAAACATTCTCGATGCAGAAGGTATTCGCCGTATCACTGAGATGACTGCAATACAAAATGTTTCGACCAACCAATTGAAATGTGATGAACGTGCAAAAATTGAAGTTCAGAATCAAGAAGCAACTGAAAAATCTTTAGAGATTGAACGTCAACGTGAAGATGCCGTTGCTCGTCAAAGACGCGAAATTGAAACCGTTAAAGCTCGTGAAGAGTCAGAAGCTGAAAAAGTTCGTCAAGAAGAACGCTTAAAAGCAGAACAAGCACGTTTACTAACCGATGAAGCAATTGGTATCAGCGAACAAAACAAACAGCGTGAGCTTGATATTGCAGAGCAAAATCGTCTTCGTGTGCTTGCTATTGAAGAAGAAAAAGTTTCACGAGCTCGTGAAATCGAGGTTATTGAGCGCGAACGAGAGACTGAAATCTTACGGATCAACAAAGAAAAAGCACTGGAAGTCGAGCGCAAAGAAATTGCCGATGTTATTCGTGACCGTGTGATTGTTGAAAAGTCAGTTGCTGAAGAAGAAGAGCGTATTAAAGACGTTAAAGTGCTTGCCGATGCGGAGCGTTCAAAAGAAGCCATCATAATTCGTGCGAAAGCAGAAGCCGAAGAAGCCTTGGTGAAAGATATTGAAGCAGCAAAAGCGCAGGAGCAAGCGGCTGAGTTTAAAGCAAAAGAGCTAGAAACAATGGCCAATGCAGAGCTTCGTATTGCGAATCAACAAGCCGAGTCGAAGAAAATTCTCGCTCAAGCCCAGCAAGTTGAAGCTGCTGCGAAAGGGCTTGCTGAAGCTGATGTTATAAAAGCAAAAGCTGAAGCGAATGCACTGCAAGGTGAGGCAGACGCTAAAGTTCTTCGTCAAAAACTTGAAGCTGAAGCACAGGGTAACCGTGAAGTTGGCTTAGCACAGGCACAGGTTCAAAGTGCAATGGCTGAGGCTAATGAGAAGCAAGGTGAAGTTGAAGCAATTAACCTTGAACGTAAGATGCAAGCAGAAGCGAAAGGTCTTGAAGAGAAACTACAAGCACTTAATTCGATGAATCAAGATGCACGTGATTATGAGAGCTTCACATTACAGCTAAATCAACAAAAAGAATTAGTGTTAGCAAAACTATCAGCAAGCAAAGACATTGCAGAGCACCAAGCTCATGTAATGGCTAAAGCGTTAGGTGATGCTGATATTAATATCATGGGTGGTGATGGTCAGTTCTTTAATCAGTTCATGAGTGCGATAAGTTTAGGTAAATCAATCGATGGTATCGTTGATGAAAGCAAAACGGTACAAACTATCTTTAAAGATCATTTAAATGGTGACCGCAATTTAATTGAGGATTTAAAAGGGGTGTTAGCGGGGGCAAATGGTTCGGCAGAAACACTAAAGAACTACAACATGAGTAAATTGCTTAAACAATTGAGCAATACAACAGCTGCAGAAAAAAGTCAGCTATTAAGCATGTTAGGTAATTTAGGCTCCAAAGCAGAACTCGAGTCTAAAGACTAGCCTATTTTAGCCGTAGCATGCATTTGCTGCGGCTAACTTCTTTTAAACATCAGGACTGATTGCATGACGGATCAAACACAACAAGCATTAGAGCAGGGCTCGTACGATTTAATTAAACGCCGTTTAAATAATTTTGGTAGTAGCTTAAAAACACAAGTCGATAACGTTAATAAACAACGAATTGTGGAGTTTGGTAGCACCGAGTTACAAGTTAAAGGGCGGGTAAGAGTTCGCACCGAACAAAACTGTACACCACGCGATATTGCGATTGTTGGCGATAAAGTTATTTTTGCTTACAACGTTTCACTTGGTCTGAAAAAAGAAACGTCTATCAGTGATGTTTTCAGTGTCCATAAGTTAATTGAGCAGGATGAACATTATGAAGTTGAACCTTATCCTGAGCACACTCGCTTTTTAACGGATAAGCGATTTATTCGCGATTTTGAGGAACTCTATACTTATTACAAGCAAACAAGTCTTCAGCATCTTTACCAGCAGAATGGTAAGTTGTTTGCACTATTCCAAATTGGTGACAAGTTAACGGATGTAAGAGTATTTCGCTGGGAAATTCACCCAGATAACACAATTAATTACATCGATAACCGCGGCGAACGAGATATACAAAATGCCCATGACTACGATTTTGAATGGTTAAAAACAGACCGAAGTCATCACGTTGAAGGACGACATGCCCACGTTAATATCAATGATCAAGTATTCGTAGAAACGCTAGGTGGCACATTAACCATCAAAGTTGAAAACAGTACGGATACGGGAGAAGGCATCTACTTTGAGCCCGTTGATGATAAAAATCAGTCACTCGCTGATAGTGATATTGAATACGCGCAAGTCGGTGAGCTAATTTTATTAAAGATACTTCCGTATCGTGAAAAGCAATGGCGATACTTTATTTTTAACACGCGCACTCAGCAAGTGATAAGACAAGATGCAATTGGCAGTGCCTGCGTTAGTTTACCTGAAGATCATGGCATTATCTTTCCTGGCGGTTATTACTTACAGTCAGGCCAAGCTCGTTCATTTGAAGAGCAAATTAAGGACTTAGATTTTCATCGTCAAGTTAAAGCGCCCAATGGTGAAGACGTTTTATATGTGTTTTATGAACCAAGCGAAGGGCGCTATGCGCTATTTGCCTATAACATTATTGAGAAAAACCTACAAAATCCAATCTACTGTCACGGCTATGGTATCTATGGTAACGGTTTAACACTAACTTTTAAGGCTGATAAAGACGAAGCCGAACGTGTTCATCCAATTCAAATTTGGCAAAGTCCTTTTGTTTCATCGGAATTTGCAGCAAATGCACCGCCTGCAACCAGCTTATTCGGCAAAATAGGTAACCCAGAATTAGTTCGAGGTATTTCTGATTTATACAGTGTCTGTAAGTCTATAAACGAGCAGAATCCTAATGTTTATCATTATGAGGATCTTATTGCATTAAGCCGCAATATCTTCGACCGCTACCATTGGTTGAATGAAACTGATTTTGCAGACATTGCTACTTCTTTACATTCAATTTTTGAAACGGCTGAACAAGTTTTAGACGAATTTGAAAAGGTGACTGAAATTCAAAATAAGGCCAAGCAAGCCTTAGTTGAAATTAATTCGCAATTTACAGAAGTAAGCCGTGAAATTAGGCCCGATAGTTTCAAGTTAGCACCTGAATTTGTCCAAGGTATTGATGCGCTTAAGGTTCTAAAGGGACAAATAATCAGCCTTGAAGATGTTAAATACATTGATGTTGAGGCGTTGTCTCAGCTACAGCAGCAAACGGATGAAAAGCTAGAACAGCTAAGCCAAGCAACTGCTGAATTTTTACAAAAAGATACGGCTCTTGAGCCTTACCATGAAACACTGGCTGAACTTGAAGCGTTAAGTAATAAAAGTGAGAGTGTTACAGAGTTAAAATCGTATGTTGAGCAATTAGATACTCAAAGTAGCGAACTTGATTTACTTAACCACACCATGCTTGATCTTGATATCGCTGATAGTCGCGTTCGTACACAAATACTTGAAGATATCAGTGCGGTATATGCGCTAGTTAACCGTGCAAAAGCAAGTATTGAAATTCGCCAGAAGAGTTTGGGCAGTGTGGAAGCTAAAGCGGAGTTTGCGGCTCGATTTAAATTGTTCTCACAAAGCATAACGAATGCCCTAAACAATGCGAAAACGCCAGATGCGTGTGATGAACAGCTTTCTCGTTTGCTTATCCAGCTTGAAGAATTGGAATCACAATTTAGTGACTTTGATGAGTACCTTGCGGAAATTATTGCTAAGCGAGACGATGTCTACGAAAGCTTTGAGGCCCACAAGCAAAGCCTTATTGATGCAAGACAGCGACGGGCACTAAATTTAGCCAATGCGGCTGAGCGGATTTTACAAGGTGTGAATCGCCGTGCGCTGAGCTTTTCTGAGTTAGATAAACTGAATACTTATTTTGCATCAGATCCTATGATCAGCAAACTAAGAGCGTTGTGTAATGAGCTTAAAGACATTGGTGATGAAGTTCGTGCTGATGATATTCAAGCAAAACTTAAAGCGAGTAAAGATCAAGGGATACGTGCACTGCGCGATAAACAAGATATTTACAGTGACGGTGGTAGCACAGTAAGTATTGGTAAGCATGCATTTAGTGTTAATAAACAACAGTTAGATTTAACCTTGTTGCCCCGTGATGAGCAGCTGATGCTGCACTTAACTGGGACTGACTATTTTGAACCAATTAGTGATGAGCAATCACTTAACGTTTTAGCTAAAACACAGCACCTGTGGCAGCAAACGCTCGTATCTGAAAGTGATCTTGTCTATCGAGGTGAATACCTTGCTGCGCAAATGATTCTAGCCTGTGAAAACGCTGAACATCCATTGAGTTTTGATGAGCTTCAACAAGCTGAACAAAATGGCTCTTTACTTAAACTGATACAAAAGTTTGCTGAGCCTCGTTATCAAGAAGGTTATGAAAAAGGTATTCATGACCACGACGCGCATGCAATTATTAAATCACTTTTGCAGCAAAAAACATCCCTCGATTTACTTATCTATCCGGCTAGCTGTCGGGTGATGGCGCAACTATTTTGTGCGCAGTTATCAACACAGGATGTAAATACTTTTTACCATCAAGCAAGTAATGCAATGCTGATGGAGAAGCATTTTAATGCGGGACATTTTGCTGAAACCTTGATGATGCAAATAAGCCAACTTATCGATGCATTTAGTCAACAAATGTTAGGCTTTTGCCAACAATTAACGGATTTCTCATGTGAACTAAGTGCTGAGTATTTAGTTAAGCAATTAGGGCAACAACAAAGCGCAGAGCAGCTTCAATTTGTACTAACGCAGCAAGCTTTAAACTTAGCTAAACAGTTTGCAAGTGATGCAAAAGCGAAGGGGTACTTTGCCGATTTAAATCAAGCATCTGAGAATGTTAGTAATCTAAATGACCGTGCGCAGTTATTTTTTAGCTGGATAAGTGCTTACTGCCAACATCAACCGAGTATGCCATTGGCTGTGCAGTTAGAAGCCGCTAACTATTTACACTTAAGTGATAATACGCCAATCAAGCACAGGGTTTTGGATATTCAGGTTAATACAGCTGTTACGGATTTAATGGGACAACATAAGCGTGTTGTTGAGCAAGCAATGGACGTTAATTATGCGGAGTTTTATGCACGAACTCGGCACTATATAACCAGCCAAGTTCCAGCATTTGAACAGTATCACCAGTTGAGAAATACTATTTTAAATCAGCAAAAAGAGCGTCTTCAGCTAGACGAGTTTAAAGCTCGTCCATTAAGCTCATTTGTTCGAAATCAACTGATCAATAAAGTGTACTTTCCAATTATTGGCGATAATTTAGCAAAGCAAATTGGCTCTGCTGGTAAAGATAAGCGCAGTGATTTAATGGGGATGCTATTACTCATTTCGCCGCCAGGATATGGTAAAACAACCCTGATTGAATATGTTGCGAACCGTCTTGGCTTGACGTTTGTAAAAGTGAATTGCCCATCAATTGGACACGATCAAGTATCGCTCGATCCTGCCCAAGCTATAAATGCAACCGCTGAAAAAGAAATAGCAAAAATCAATCAAAGCTTTGAAATGGGTAATAACGTCATGCTTTATCTTGATGATATTCAGCATACAAACCCTGAGTTTTTACAAAAGTTTATTTCGTTATGTGATGGTTCACGCCGAATTGATGGTGTTTGGAATGGTAAAAGTAAAACCTATGATTTAAGAGGTAAAAAGTTTGCTGTTGTGATGGCAGGTAACCCATATACAGAATCAGGTGAAAGCTTCAAAATCCCAGATATGTTAGCTAACCGTGCTGATATTTATAACTTAGGCGACACGCTAGCAGGTTGCGAGCAAGAGTTTGCCATGAGTTTTATTGAGAATGCGTTAACATCGAATGCCGTTCTTGCTCCGTTAGCAAATCGTAATATGGACGATTTGTATAAGTTGGTTCGTATCTGCCAAGGTGAAGACATAGCTTTAAATGAACTTGAGTACGGCTATTCACAAGCTGAAGCGAATGAAATAAAGGCCGTATTAACTCGCTTGATGACCGTTCGCGACACCGTATTGAAAGTGAATGCTCAGTACATCGCTTCGGCTGCACAAGACAATAACTACCGTACAGAACCGCCATTTAAACTACAGGGTAGTTATCGGAACATGAATAAAATGGCTGAAAAAGTCGTTGCAGCCATGAATGAAGAAGAGCTTGAGAATCTGATCCGAGATCATTACCGTGGTGAAGCTCAGACCTTAAGTAAGGGCTCTGAGGAGAACCTGCTTAAATTAGGAGAATTACGAGGTACATTAACTGAGCAGGAGCAGACTCGTTTTACTCAAATCAAAACAGATTTTTGTCGTCTGAATAAGTTAGATGGCGCTGGTAGTCCGGCCATGATGGCTGTCGAGCAAATGGGATTCTTAAACGAGTCTTTAGAGACCATTGCGAGCAAGTTAAGTAAGACTAATTTGAGTCATGATTATAGTGAATTACTAAGTAGCCTAGGTATCAATTTAAAAGGATTAGATACCAAACCAGCTCTACATTCATTGCAAAGTACGATTCAACAGGGCTTTGTGCAAGCGCCATATCAAGATAGTTTTGAGCAGTTAAACCAGCTGTTAGCAACAAGCAATACGACTGAGCAGCTTAATGAATTAATTGCGATATTAAAAAACCACAATTATCAACAGCCTTTAGCCGTTTTGGCTGAACAATTCGGCCAGCTTGATAACCGTAAAGAACTACAAGAGCTAATTGAAACGCTGAAGCAAACCCAGTGTCAATCACAGCTAGGAGAGTTAACGTCAGCAGTCAAAGACACCGATAATCGGGCTGTATTAAATGCAATTTTACAGCAGCTAGCCAAGCTTGATAGCCGCAATGAGTTAACGGAGTTAACCGAGGTGGTAAAACAATCAAACCCGCAGAGTCAGCTTGCTGATTTGGCTGAGCAGCTTACTAAAGCGATTAATGGAAATAACACTAAGCAAAGTTTTGCTGGGTTACAAGATGCCTTGAATTTGCATACTCAACAAGTAAGCCATCAAGACCAGTTAGCTCATATCGCGCAACTTTTAGAAGTTCATTCACCTAAAGTCGCAATTGAAGAGTTAAAAATGAGTCTATTGGCAGCGTCACAGCAACAACTTCAGCATTTCACAACGCAATTGGAAAAGCTCATTACTGATAATCAGCAAGATGATTCGCTGCATGCAATTTTAGCTGCACTCAAAGCGTCTGCAGATAACTGCTCTCAATCGGAGTTATTAGGGCAGTTGTCTGAACAATTAGCCGCATCAAATAATCGCGATTTACTTTCGTTAATAGTCGAACAAAATAAAGTGCAGGCTGAATTTAATTCAGACTATGCTGCACGTCTTGAGGCTTTGTTGAATGAACTTAAAAATCAACCAGCCCGCGTTATTGAAAAAGAAACGGTTACAAGTTCATTGCCTAGACAAACTTTGTTGTAATAACTTCGCTTCACGCTTGCAACGCTCTGAGCAGTATTTAACATGCTGCCAGTCGCGTTGCCACTTCTTACGCCACATAAATGGCCTGTCGCAAACAGGGCAGGTTTTACTAGGTAAATTAAGCTTTTTATGAGCCATGGTGTTGCTTTTTAAGGCTTGTAACATGCTGGTGCAGCACGACCTTGGCACCTTGCTTTACATCATCACGTTCTCGAAATGACCATAATCGCTCACGTGCTTGCTTGGCTGCATGTTCAATATCGACCATGGGCTCAGGGTAGTCTTCGCCGAGTTTAAAGTTATTAAATAAGGCCTCCATTGGCGGCTGTTGCCATGGCTGGTGGAGATCTTCTATAGGTAAATTTTTAAGTTCAGGGCACCATGTTTTAATAAACATGCCATCTGCGTCTTTGTCTTCAGATTGCTTGATTGGGTTGTATAAGCGAATCGTGTTGGTTCCTGTGACCGATGCTTGCATTTGAATTTGTGGGTAATGAATTCCCGGTTCAAAATCTAAAAAATAACGCGATAAAATTAAACTAACAGGATGCCAATGAATGTTCATATGATGGGTCATAAAGCTGACTAACATAGCGCGCATTCGAAAATTAATGTAACCCGTTGCTGCGAGGCAGCGCATACACGCATCAATTAAAGGAATACCTGTTTGACCTTGTTCAAAGCGTTTTAAGTGCTCTGCAACGAGTTCATCATCGCGATAAGGATAGTGTAGGTAGCCAGCATTTTGCGGTGCAAACTCCATGCTGCACTGAGTTTCGAACTTTTGCATAAAATGACAATGCCAGTGAAGCCTAGATTCAAAAGCATGTAATGAACGACGCCAGCTTAAAGGCTGCTTAGCTAAATAGTATTTTAGGGTTTGATAAACCTGCCTAAGGCTCAGGTTACCAAAGGCTAAGTAAGGCGAAAGCCTAGAGCATGAATCTCTACTTTTTGATGGGCTTGAAATGCCACTTTGGTAGTTCATTGCTCGTTCTTCTACAAAGCTCTGTAGGCAAGCTCTGGCTGCATGAGGGCCACCATATTGAAACTGCGGGTCGTGCTCTAGAAAATCATCAACACAGGTCGCTGCTTGGTAATTATTAGGCAAAATTGCATTAAATGCTTGCCAATTTGGCGTTACAAGACGTTGGTTCATCACGCCATGCCAATAAGTTTGCCAGTCAAAGTGTTTAGGTCGCGCGCGCTTAACGCCCCCAAGTGGTGTTTCATACCATGGAATCGCTTTGTTGTTTAGCCAACTCTTCACCAACCTGTCTCGCTCAAAGGTATTGTATAGACCTATTTCTTGATGACTATAAACCCCTGCAATATCAAAATCTTCACTAAGGGTTTCTAACAAGGTAATCATTTCTTGATTATAAATGGCGATTTCAGCGTTGTATTTTTCAAGTTGTTGGTTGATGTCTTTAAGTGACTGAGCAACAAAACGCCAGTGCCTTAAGCTGTAATGGGGATCTTCGAGTAATAGTGGCTCAAAGTTATAAATCAGTATGCAGGGCAGGTCTGATGCAATCGCATTGGCAAGTGGTTGATGATCAGAGAGTCTTAGGTCACGTTTGAACCAAACAAGATTCACTTTTTGCTTTTTTGAGCCTGCCATAATCGTCGTGTTGGAAAATTGTTTTGCTCTTCATACGTAACAAGTCACAACTTCGATTAATTGCTAACGTAATCCACAAAGTTTCCACATTTGTTGCATATTGCCCACACACTTTTGGATGGTATTCAGATTATGCTTACGGTCAATTGAATGACATAAGAGGTTCGCTATGAAGCATTTATCTGCACTTTCTGTTTTAGCTATTTCGTTGTTAGCCACAGCGCCCGCTTGCTTTGCTCGCGACCATCAAGGCGGTCCACCTCCACGACCTGACTTTACGACGATTGATATTGATGGCAATGGGGTGATTGATTTTACTGAGTTTAGTGAACAGCCTATGCCTGAAGATATGCTGCAAACCATTTTTAATGACATGGATGCTGATCAAAATGGTGAAGTAACTGAAGACGAGTTCAACAACCATAAACCACCAAAACGTAAGGAAAATCAACGATGATCAACAGTGTTTCATCGGGTGCGAATTTTCAGCCCATGCAACGACCTCAAGCAGAGCCGTTAACCAGTGAACAAACAGAGTTAATGAATGAAACCTTAGCTCAGTTTGATCCTGAAAACTTAACTGCAGAAGATGCACAATCTATTATGCAAACATTTATGGACGCAGGTATTCAACCGGGTCAAGAGATGGAAGCAATTATGGCTGAAGCTGGCTTTGATGCCGCTGAAGTCGGTGAATTAGGTCGCCCTGAAGGTGAACGCCCGCCTGGTCCACCACCGCCGCCGCCAAGTGGTAACTCACTCGAGCAGGTTGATACTGAAGAAGTTGTCAGTTATTTAGATGAGTTGTTAGCGCAATATTCTGATCAACTGGGAGAAGAAGATAAAGAAGCGATTCTAGCCTCTGTGCAAGAAAAGTTTGGTTTATCTGAAGGTGATTCGCTGTTATCGGTCACAGCGTAAATCACAAAGCGGTCATGATGACCGCTTTTTTATATCTAGCTTTATTAATCACTTATTAAAGCGACGCGGTAAAAGCCTTTATTTTGTTTTGTGCTGCTTCTAAGCTTTGCTCTGCACCCGGCATCGCAAGGCCTTCTGCATAGATAAAGTTAACGTCAGTCATACCCACAAAACCAAGTACATCTTTTAAGTATTTAGTTTGTGTATCCATCTCTGTGCCTTGATACATACCGCCACGTGCAGCAAGTACCACTACTTTTTTGTCTGTAATTAAACCTACTGGGCCTTGCTCAGTGTATTTAAACGTAATACCAGCACGAGCAATACGATCAATCCAAGCTTTAAATGTTGATGGAATACCAAAGTTGTACATTGGCATGCCAATAACAATCAGGTCGTTATCGTTAAGTTCAGCAATTAAATCGTCAGAAATTGCAGCAAGTGCTTTTTGCTCATCGCTGCGCTCGTTTGCATCAGTCATCCAAGCAGCCATTTCTGTCTGCGTTAAGTGAGCAATCGCATTGTCGCTTAAATCGCGAGTTGTTACTGAAATTTGTTGGTTGTTAGCAAGCTGCTCAACAAAATGTTGGCTAAGTTTGCTTGAATTACCTTGTTCACCATTTAAAGATGAATTTAACACAAGTACTTTTTTCATCATGTCACCTAAGAAAACTGAAGTTATGCAGCCATTATAATTAGCAAAAAATAAATTAATAATGCTATTAATCGAGTGTTATGTTCGCTTTAAACGAATGAATGGTGTGCCTAAATTTGTGAACTGGTCTTTTTTTATAATTTAATGTTATTATTGCCGGTACAATAAAAATAGAAATGGACTTTATTATGAAGTACTTACTGCTTACACTTTTGGCAGTGCTCAGCTTAATGCCCCGTGCTGCTGAAAACACCCAACTCCCTGTAGAATCTTTCGCCTCTTTACGGGCTTTTAGCCAAGTAAAATTTTCGCCAAATGGTAAAAATTTATCGTTTATTCGAAATGTAAATGGTGAGTTAGTTTTAATGGTTTATAACCGTGAAACTAAACAAGCTGATTCTATTATCCGTTCAGATAACCACACTATTTTCTTCGATTGGTATGAATGGGCAAATGATGAAGTGCTACTTTTAGGTGCGCGCTATATTCAACGTCAATTTGGCGGTCCTAAATATTCATCGACTCGCATGTATGCCTACAATATTAACGATAAAGGCAAGGCGAAACTAGCCAATGAACCAAACTATAACCGTGATGAACGCCAACCTCAATTTGGCGATCAGGTCATCAGTTTTTTACCTAATGATAAAGATAAAATCTTAGTGCAAGGTGACTTTGATGTTGCCAATGCGCCTGGTGTGTATGAACTTGATTTAAATACACTTCGTAAAAAGAAAGTGCAGCGTTCACGTAACAAAGTCATTGCTTGGAAAGCAGACCGCCAAGGTAATGTACGAATTGCTCTTAAAATGGATGAAGATGAATTTGAATATATTCTTTACGATGAAGATAGAGATAATCGTAAAACGTTATTTAAATATAAAGCATTTAGCCCTGATGTCGTGACAATTTTAGGCTTTGATAAAGACCCTAATATTCTTTATTTCAAAGCACTTAAAGATGGCTATGATGCGCTTTATAAAATGGACCTAGCAACCATGAAAAAAGAGTTAGTGTTCAGCGATGACAACTATGATTTTGACGGCTCTATTTTTTATTCGCCACTTACCGGTGAGGTAGCTGGTTTTACTCATTCGCATCTAGAAGATGGCATTCGTTATTGGAACGATGACTTGAATAAATTATACACTGCATTACGTGGTGTATTACCAGCAGATAAGTTTGATATTGATATTATTGATACCAGTAAAGATCAGCGTCAATATGTGGTTTATTTGACAAGCGACGACAGCACAGGAACTTACCTGCTTGGGAATCGTGATACTAACGAGTTAACCGTATTTGCATCGGCATTCCCGGATATTGATGACACAGTTTATACTGGTAAAAAGAAAATCAGTTATAAAGCCCGTGATGGCTTAACTATTGAAGGGTATTTAACTTTACCTGTGGGTTACAAAGAAGGGGATAAATTACCCACTATTGTGTTCCCGCATGGTGGCCCTATGGCTCGTGATTATGCTGGTTTTGACTATTGGACAGCATTACTTGCCTACAATGGTTATGCAGTACTGCAACCAAACTTCCGTGGTTCGAGTGGCTATGGTCATGAATTTGAGATGGCCGCAGTTCAAGGTTTTGGTAAAGAAATGCAAGATGACTTGCAAGATGCTGCTAATTGGCTTGTTAAGGAAGGTATCGCTAATGGAGATAAAATCTGTATTGGTGGGGCAAGTTATGGTGGTTATGCCGCATTAATGGCGGTGGTTAAGCACCCAGAAACATTCAAATGTGCAGCAAGCTTTGCTGGCGTTACTGACCTTGAGCGTATTGTTAGTAAGGCGCGACATTTCACTAATAAAGAAATTGTGCGTAAGCAATTTGGTACTGATAGCGATAAACTAGAAAAGGTGTCGCCTGTTAATTTTGCGAAGCAAATCAATCGCCCGGTGCTATTGGTTCATGGCTCAGATGATAACGTGGTGCCTGTTTATCATAGTCGTGAAATGGATGATGAACTTAAAGACGAAGGCAAAGATGTTACTTACATTGAGCTCGAAGATGGCGACCATTACTTATCGCACCAGCCGTATAGAATTAAAACGTTGAAAGCGTTTTTAGAGTTCTTCGATAAGAACCTGAAAAACTAGCAAAGAAAAAGGCGACCTAGGTCGCCTTTTTTAATATTTGATTCTGCGTCAATTTTATTTATAGGCTAATTCAGCATCAATATTGCGCATTAAGTTGGTAACCCAGTTAATGTATTGGCGGTGGATTTTTTTGCCATTGTAATCAAGGTTTATCGAATCTTTGTAATCAATCGAGTATTCTTGTTCGTTAAACGTAATATCAACGCGTAATTGATGTTTACGAATATCAAGTTTACCTAAGATTTGACCTTCAGCGTTTGAACGACACGTCCAACCTAGTTTCATACATGCTTTTAAAATATTGGTTTTGATACTTTCAAGGTCATGTTTACCAGATGCCATTTGCGGTACAGGGTTTGCGTCAAAGTTACGAATAGGCACACTGGTGCTACAAGCAGAAAGTGTAAGTAGCGTTAAAAGTGCAAAAGCTGCCTTTTTCATAGTAAGTCCTTTTTTGGGAATAAAAAACAGCAAGATTATGCGCTTTTTTTAAGGTAGGGTCTAGGTATCAGGTAAAAACCAAGCACTTATAGCACCGACTAAGCCTAAGATACTGTAGAAAAAAATTAATTCTGCCGTTGTTAAAAAACTATTCAATAAGCCAACACTACCTAGCAGTAATAAAATAACCCCGATCACCGTATTACTGACAGAGACGTAGTCAGTGCGCTTGTTTCCTTCAGCCATATCAACAAGGTAGGTTTTACGACCAAGGCGAACCCCTTGATGAGCTACGGTGAGTAAAAAATAACAGAGCGGTAATAGCCAAAACTCATTGAGCGTTTGTGGGCTAAGATAAGCTACTAAATAAACGGCGAAACCGTTGAGGGTGACGAGCATTGCAGCAAACACTAATACTTTGCGGCTCGATAAGTCACTTAATCGACCCCAGATAGGCGCAGAGACTAAGCTGGCAAGCCCAGAAAGCGCCATAAACGTAGCAAGTAGTGAAAAGTCGAAAGCCTGTTCACTGGCAAGAACGATATAAAACGGTGCGCTTAAAGCAGAGCATAACAACAATGCTCGAGTGACAATAAAATGAGCAAATTGCTTATCTTGGTAAAGCAGTTTTAATTTTGATAAAGCATGTAAAAAGCCGTTTTCAGCGCCTTCGGTTGCGCCTTTGTATTCTTGAATGCGGCTATAACTGAGTGCTGCAAACAGCCACATTAAAGCGGCCAGCATTAATGCAACATACACCCCATTTTCATAGCCAAGGCTTTGTAGATACCATAAACCAAGACCAAAAGTGAGCGTTGCAAATCCGGCAAAACTCGCAGCAAGACCGCTAATGCTACCACGCTGCTGTTTTGGAATAACCTTGCCTAATACATCTTTTGCAGCGATGGAATTAAAGCCACGGGCTAGGCTAAAGACAATTAAAATAGCGATGATAGCAAACCCAGCAGTTGCACCTTGGAGTGTTAAAGCACAAATCAGCATACCAACAATACATAAAGCCTGCACAATTGCGCCAATCACCCAAACCCACTTTCTGACTGGGAGCTTGCGAATAGCACTGGCGATGGCCAGTTGTGGCAGCATTGAGCCTGACTCACGAATAGGCACAAGCCAAGCAATAAAGCTACTTGGTACATTAATGCTTTGTAATAGCCAAGGTAGGGTCACTTTAGGGTTTAACAAGGCATCTGCAAATTTACTGAATAGCTGACTTACTAATAGAGTAATAAAATTGCCGGGTACCACTTTACAAGCGGCTTCATCAATTGCTTTACAGGCACGGGCGTCTTCGGTGTTACTAAGGCGTTGGTAGATGTCTTCTTTACTGAGCTTTTTCATAGGGTTCAGAGGTTATGAAAAAGGGCAATTAAGCCCTTAAAAATCTTCCTTAGAGTGGCGCTCCGCTAACTGCTCAGCTTCATCACCCCATGTTTTGTTAACTCTGCGACCTCGTTTTACTGCAGGGCGGCGCTCAATTTGTTTTGCCCAGCGCATCACATGACTATATGACTCAACATCTAAGAACTCAGCTGCATCATATAAATTGCCAAGTACTAAGCTGCCATACCACGGCCAGATTGCGATATCGGCGATTGAATATTCGCTGCCAGCCATGTAGTCATGGTCGCTTAAATGACGGTTTAGTACGTCTAACTGGCGTTTTACTTCCATGGTGAAGCGGTCAATTGGGTACTGCATTTTAAATGGTGCATAACTATAAAAGTGACCGAAGCCTCCGCCTAAGTAGGGGGCAGAGCCCATTTGCCAAAATAGCCAATTACGACATTCTGTTTTACTGGCGTGATCGCTTGGGATCAGCGCATCAAATTTCTCAGCCAAGTATTGTAAAATTGCACCTGACTCAAACACGCGAGTAACGGGCGTTGTACTGTGATCCATTAAGGCTGGGATTTTTGAATTAGGATTAACACTTACAAACCCTGAAGAGAACTGGTCACCATCGCCAATTTTAATTAAAAATGCATCGTAGTCAGCTTCATCAATACCAAGCTCTAATAGTTCTTCGAGCATGATAGTCACTTTTTGGCCGTTTGGTGTCGCAAGCGAGTAGAGTTGAAGGTCGTGTTTACCAACGGGCAAGTCTTGCTCGTGGGTTGCACCTGAGACCGGGCGATTTGTCTTCGCCCATTCACCACCGTTTTCTGCATCCCATTGCCACACTTTAGGTGGTGTATAACTGTCGGTATTACTCATTGAAACTCCTAAATTGTGCTTTAATGAATGTCATTACGAAACTACCATCCTAGTTGATCAGATAAAGCAAGGGAAGTACAGTTATTAATTATGAATAACAAGGAGGATGACATGAAAAAGCATGGTTTAGCCATTGGCCTTGAGCGCACTGGCACGACTTTTTATCTCACAATGAAAATTGTGGGGAAGCTCACGCACGACGATTACAAAACTCTTACCCCTCTTATCGATAATGCAGTAGCGGCAGTTCCGAGTGCAAAAATAAGAGCCTATGTTGATATTACTGAACTAGAAGGCTGGGAGTTACAAGCCGCGTGGGATGATTTTAAGCTAGGCCTAAAACACAATAAAGAGTTTTGCCGTATAGCAGTAGTTGGTAACAAACACTGGCAACAAGTGGCAAGCAAAGTGGGTAACTGGTTTATCAGTGGCGAAGTGAAATACTTTGAAGACCCGATTATTGCCACTGAGTGGTTACACGAATAAGGAATTAAGTGATAGAAAACAGCCAATTAAAGGTGGCGACATTTAATTTATATAATTATTTAGCGCCACCTGACGCATTTTATGATTTTCAGCGCATTTATAGCGCTGAGCAATGGGCCAAAAAGCAGCGCTGGTTGGCCGATTACCTTAAAAATCAGCAGCCAGACATTATTGGCTTTCAAGAAGTGTTCAGTATCAATGAACTGAAACAACAAGTTAACGCAGAGGGTTACCTCTATTTTGCAGTCGTTGATGAGCCAACGGTGATTGATGACTTTATTTATCGCGATCCGGTTGTGGCTATTGCCTCACGCTATAAAATTGTTGCTGTCAGTCAGGTTGAGGCAGAGCAAGATGATATTTTAGCGATGGGCTTGAGCGATAATTTTAACTTTAGCCGCAGTATTATTCGCGCGACACTTGAAGTACCTCACTTAGGACACGTCGATTGCTATGTAGTGCACTTTAAATCAAAACGTAGCATGCTCTATCACCAAGATGATGAAAGCCACAGCGAACAGCAAAACTTAGTTATGCAGTTAAAATCGCAAGCCCTTGGGCGCTGGGCATCAAGCATACAACGTGGCAGTGAAGCAGCACTGTTACTCGTTGAAATTATTAAACGCAGAGCGCATAGCAATAACCCTGTGATAGTGATGGGGGATTTTAATAATGAGTTACACGATGGCGTTCTTAACCATTTAATCGCTGATCATCTTCGCTTTAGCGGTCATAGGCAAAATAGCCCATCTCGTTCAGAGTTCAAACTACAAGATAGTTGGCAACTCTATCAGCGCCATGTTGTAACAGAAGACGACAGAGAAGCCACCCACTATTTTGGCAGTAGCAGCTCAGTATTTGATTATATTTTGTTATCTCGAGAGTTTGATGCCGGGTTTCAGGGTAGCTTTTTTGAAGTAGTTGATTATCACACCTATGATCAGCACTTAATCAACCCACAGTTTGCCTATGATGATCAAAGTACCGACCATGGCGTTGTGATGGTGACAATGAAGTTAAGAGACTAGAAGCTAATAGCTTTCAGCTTTCAGCTTTCAGCTTTCAGCTGTCAGTTTAAAGCTTAGGGCTCTTTTGCTTATCACGCTTTGCCATAATATAGCCGATTAGTGCGCCGCTAATTGCGCCGAATAAATGGCTTTCGAATGAAATATGAATGCGCTGCGGGAAGACACCCCAAATCAGGCCGCTGTATAACACAACAACCGCAATACTGATTAAAATGGCTTTGAATGAGCGGTGCATAATGCCGTAGCTAATTAAATAGCCCCATAAACCGTAGATAACACCACTTAGCCCTACATGAATATTGCTGCGGCCAAATAGCCATACTAGTAATCCACCAATGAGCGCTGTGCCTGCAAACACCAGCCAAAAGCGTTTAACGCTAAATTGACAAACTAGCCAGCCGAGAATAGCAAATGGCACTAGGTTACTAAAAAGGTGTGCCCACCCACCATGTAAAAAAGGCGCAAAAAACACCCCTGATAAACCAGATATCTGCCTTGGCAAAATACCTAAGCCGTTTAAGTTTATGCCGGGTAGGGAATTAATTATTTGCAGTACCAAGCACACCAGCATAATGCCGAAAATTGCGAATCGCTTACTACTGATAGGAGGAATTTTGGCAGCATTTTTTTCAGTCATGATGAGAAGCTCTTAAATCAATGTGACCGAATGAGTATAACTTATTAAAAGTGAAGGTAAACACCTTGATATGCAAGGTGTTTACTAAAGGCCTAGGGCATGTTGACCTTGTTTAACCTAATTTGGTCAGTAGTTTTTTCGCAGCAAGCTCTGAGCTCGCAGGGTTTTGCCCGGTGATTAGTAGGCCATCTTCAATCGCAAGCTCGCCCCAATCATCGGTTTTTTGATACTGACCACCTTGTTTGATTAACTCATCTTCAACAAGGAATGGCACAACATTGGTAAGCTGTACGGCATCTTCTTCTGAATTACTAAAGCCTGTTACTTTTTTATCAAATACCACAGATTTACCAGCTGCATTTTTCGCATTCAGTAATACGGCACTGGCGTGACATACTGCACCGACTGGCTTATCTGAGTTAAGAAATTGCTCAATTAAGCTAATTGAATCTTGGTTATCAACTAAATCCCACAAAGGGCCATGGCCGCCTGGGTAAAATACCGCATCAAAATCATCGGCTTTAACTTCAGCCAGAGGTTTAGTGTTAGCCATTAAAGTTTTTGCTGCGCTGTCTTGCTCAAAGCGTTTTGTGGCATCGGTTGCTGCATCAGGGGCTGCACTGTTTGGATCAACCGGAGGTTGGCCACCTTTAACAGAAGCTAACGTTACCTCTGCACCGGCATCAACAAAGGCGTAGTAGGGTGCTGCAAATTCTTCAACCCAAAAGCCCGTTTTATGGCCTGTATCGCCAAGTTCATCGTGTGAAGTGAGTACCATTAAAATTTTCTTAGCTGACATAGTGAATCCCTTTTTGTGTATTAAACATCGTTGATAACACTATAGGGGTGAAAATCGAGTTAAACAACGCAGATAAATTTGACTTCATTGGTTTAATAATTGATACAATCATTCAGGTTAGATTAGGAGTTTGTATGAAAGTATCGTTTGAGCAGCTAAAAAGCATGGTGGTGTTTGCCCACATTGTGCAGCAAGGCAGCTTAACTAAAGCGGCTCAACAACTTGGTTTATCAAGGGCCGTTGTTAGTTACCACTTAAAGAAATTAGAACAGCAATTAAAGCTCACGTTACTTAATCGCTCAACGCGCACCATGACCCTTACCGAAGCGGGTATGGCTTATTACGAACGTTGTCAGGCTATCACCGAGCACGCTGAGGCCGCTAACTTACACCTTGAGAACTTAAAGAGTGAACCAGTTGGGATTATTAAATTGAGTTGTCCGGTAAATGTTGGTTTGCAACTTGTGGTACCGGCACTGGCTCAGTTTAGGCGTTTGTATCCGAAAATTGATATCGATTTACAGCTCAGTGATGATGTGGTTGATATCATCAAAGAGGGCTATGACTTAGCGATTCGAGGTGTTGCCCTTGAAAGTTCAAACTTACAAGCGACTAAACTTGCAAGTATGGCGACCTGCTTATGCGGCTCAGTCGATTACTTTACAAAATACCCTATACCAAAGAGCATTGCTGATTTAGCAGAGCATACATGGGTGGTGTATCAACCAAGTAGTGCTGTTGTTACGCTCGAAAAAGATAAACGCCGCTTTGATGTGGCTGTTAGTGGTGGCATAAGTACCAATAATGCCGCTGCGCGAACTGCCTTTGTTGAAGCTGGGCATGGTTTAGCGAAAATCCCTGTTTATGATGCACTACCCAGGATCAAAGCGGGATTGTTACGCACAATATTAGATGATTACAAAACTGCCGATATTGAACTTTATGGCGTATTCCCGCCAGGGGCGGCGGGAAGTAAAAAACTGCGGGTTTTACTTGATTACTTGAAGGATTATTTTACTAATCAAGTAGCCACTATGACGATTTAAACAAGCGTGCGATTAAATAAAGCAACGGCTTGTTGGTACATGCTGATGGCAAGCACTGGGTCATATCGGTCGCCTTCGTCGCGCATAAACGCATGTTGGGCGTTCACTTCTTGCCACTGGTAATTAATGCCTGTTGCCACCGCTTGTTGGTAAATTTTAAGGCGGCCTTCTTTTGGTACATGTGGGTCTTGTTTACCCCAAACAAAGTGGATCTCACCTTTAATATCTGCCATGCGCTCAAATGAGTTATTACCCGCTTGCGCCGGTAAGGTATCGCTGTGTATATCTGTTGCGTATAAACAAAAAGCGGCTTTGATACTTGGGTTTAATGCAGCACGGTATGCAAGGTGACCACCAATACATACGCCCATGGCACCGACATTTCCTGTGCAGTAATCTTGCTGACGTGCAAATGCAATTAAAGCGTCAGTGTCTGAGTCATGGCTCTCAAGCGGTTTTGCCCATTTGTCGGCATTGCCTTTGTCTTTTCCAGCATCATCATAAGCAAGTACCGTCCCAATAGGATTTAACTCATGAAAAACTTCTGGCACTAACACGACAAAACCATGACCAGCAAGTATTGCCGCAGAGCGTGCAATAGGGGCTGTTTCTTGGAAAATTTCAGAGTAGAAGATAATACACGGGTATTTACCTTCTTCTACAGGGCGATAAATACTGGTGCGCATTGTGCCTGTGTTGGTCGCTATGTCGTGGCTATGGTGCTGAATAATCATGTTTATCCTTGTAAAAAACGGTTTAGCTAATAATACCTCAGCCCCACCTTTTGGACGAGTCAAAGCCCTTGAAATTTATTGATGCTCAGCTATTTTATTGAGGCAGGATACTGCATACAGCTTGCGTAATAGGTAAGGGTAGCAGGCCAGTCAGAGAAAATAGCCATCACACCCACTTGCTTAGCAAGGACGTCTATCACATTCATCATTTGCCCATCTTGTTTAATCACGCTGGCAATCGACTGGTAATAATAACCACCGCCCTTAGTTAATGGACCAGAGCGCTCTAAACTCCAAGTAATGATGTTCAGCCCTGCTTGTTTAGCTTTAATAGCATAAAGCGATGGCACGATTTTACCTGACTCATCAAGGCTTAAAAGCATCCACATTGGCGGTGCGATAATACGTACTCCATCGTCATACAGAGCCTGCATTGATGGCTGCCAGGTGGTGTCATCCATGGCATCAAAGTCTGCTTGCTCATCTCGGCCATCAAGATAAATACTGTTGTTTGCAAATTCAGGGTGATTGTTTAGCCAATACTTCACATCTTCAAGATTAAATGATTGTGGATACACATCATCGCTATTCACACCTGTAGCTCGGTACTCATCAAGCATTTTTTGCGCATAATCTTGCTGGCTAAAACCGTTAAATGGCATGTTAACTTCTGGGCTTTTTAGCTCGGGTGTCATTTTTACACCCAGTGATTTGAATAACTTAATGCTTTGCTGGTGGGTCATAACAGTGCCACTGTTTGCGTATAAGTCAGTGCGCCAGCTTGGTGTGCCTTGCATATACTCTGCGACGGTTTTGGCGTTTGGGTTGGCGCCATCCATTTTAGCTTTTAGGGTTAAAAACTCAGCTTGGGTGATATCGCTGGTGCAGCATTTAGCCTGAGCTGGTTGACCGTCTTTGGCCGGGGTAAAAGGTTGGCTGCATTTTGCAGCCAACTCAGGAATCGCTAAAATGTTGGTAGTGGTGTGTAAATCGCACTGTGAATGGCGACACACGAGTTGTTTGTCTTTAGTAAAGGCAACGTCACATTCAAGTACGCCAGCGCCCATTCTTACAGCAGCCAAATATGACTCTTTGCTGTGCTCAGGAAACTGCATAGGGGCACCGCGATGACCAATTACAAAATCAGTTTTATAGAAAGGGCCATTACCGCATGCCGCAAGTTGCTGCTTTAAAGGCCCATCAGTCATCTTGTCGATTAAATAGTAAGGCCTAGCACCCACTTGCACTGCCTGCTCCTTGGGCAGACTCTTACAGCCTTGAATAACGAAAACTAAACAACATAAAACCAGTGCGCGCATAACAGCATTCCTCTAATCTAATAGAGTTTAGCCTATCATTGCTCCATGGCAGTTTTATTAAGTTTCTGATTTATAATAAGTGCTAATAAGATAATCGCTGCGCCGATGGCAAGCTTGATGATATCGGCATCACGATTCCATATCACAATGTTAACGATGATCCCGGCTGGGATCAGGAGGTTATTCATGACAGCCAAGGCACCTACATTGACGATGGTCGCGCCCTTATTCCAAGCAAAATAACCAAGCCCTGAAGCAATTGTGCCTAAGTAAATTAGCACGCCCCATTGTGTCGTTGTGGTGGGTAGCTTACTGGTATCACCAAATAAACCGTAACAAATCAGTGCGACTATTAAAGCACCAATAAAGAACCAAGCAAACACCCGAGAGTGGGGGAGTTGCTCATCTTGCATTAAACGTTTGTAGGTGACTTGCCCAGTGGCAAAGCAAATATTAGCAGCCTGCACCATTAACATACCAATGAGATAGTTTTCATCGACGCCTTCATAGCGAATAGCAACGGCGCCTAAAATAGCCAGTAATGCGGCGAATAAAAACTTGGCATTAAAACGCTTTTCAAGCAAATCGTTTAACAAAGTGATGTAAAGTGGCGTCATTACCGTGAATAGCAGTACCTCGGGCACGCTAAGGTACAAAAACGAATGGTAATAGAAGCTGTACATCACACCAAGTTGTACTGCGCCTATCGCCATGAGCTTTAGTGCTAAGGCTTTAGGGGTTTTACGCCAGTGTAAAAAGGGCAAAAACACGCAAGTTGCCAAGCCAATGCGCATTAACACACTAAACCATGCATCCACTTGGCCTGCTAAATAAACACCAATAAGACTAAACGAAAAGGCCCAAAGCAGGGTTACAGCAAATAAGTAGGTCATGTTATTCGAGTTATGTGCAAAAAAGGGCAGTGTATATGAGATGGCTGAAAATTAAAATTGCCCATGACGGATAATACGCGGTCATGGGCAATGGGGGGGTTAGGGTTGGCTGGCAACAAAGGCTTTTGCTTGTTGCTTTAATCGCTCAAGTGCGTTGCTATCGTAAAACGTGCTGTGCGAGACAACACCCTTTAGTGTTTGTGTGTTACGAATATCAATAAGCGGGTTTTTTGAAAGCAAAATGAGATCGGCTACTTTGCCTTCACTAAGTGCACCGTATTGCTGTTGTTTATTTAAAAATTTAGGTCCCGCGAGTGTTGCTGCTTGCAGCGTTTGCAGTGGTGTTAGGCCATATTCAGTAAAAATACTCAGTTCTTGGTGTAAAGAAAGCCCCGGATAAATATACGAATTTAAAAAACCTGCATCTGTGCCTGCAATAATGCTCACACCTGCTTGTTGGGCGATAGGGAGTAACTGTGCGGTTTTAATAAAACGCTCTTTGCGCTGTTTGATTTGTGCAGGGGTGTCTTTGTTCGCTCTATCAACTCGCCATTGATACGTCGCTTTTAAACCCTTACCTAAATAATCTAAATAGGCATCGTCTTGATGATTGTCTTCATCAATGTAAGCCGTTATTTTGCCACCGATCAAGGTTGGCACCACGGCGGTGTCGTTGTTAGCAAGAACCGTAAACTTCTCAATGGCTGTTGGTTCATCAAACTGCGCGGTGATAATGGGCAGCGCAGTGCGATAGCTCAGCTCTTTTGAGGCAACCTTTGCGGAAATATCCGCTTCGTTTTTAGCCGCAGCTTTAAGCATATAGGTCATATGCTCAATAGCATCAAGCCCCGCCTTGGAGACATCAGTCACAGACAATGAAAATGGAATATGACCCGAAATTTGGTAACCCCGTTTTTTAACCTCTTTTACTGCCTTTAGATAAAGCTCAGGCGTTAAAGCGCTGTCGGTAATTTTGATAAAATCAACGTCCATGCTGTCTAACAGATCCATTGCAGCATGCATTTCTTCAGTCGTTTCTACTTCTAAATCACCAGGCCAAATAGACCCTTTACCTTCTAATTTCGGGCCTGAGGTGAAAATAGTTGGGCCCACTAACTGACCTTGTTTTACTTGTTCTCGCCAGCTAAGTACAGATTCACTTAAATCAGCCGCAGCATCACGAACAGTCGTTACGCCGTAAGCTAAATATAGTGGCAAGAGCTGTTTATTCTCTTCAATAAGTTCATCACCACCGCCAAAATGAACATGCATATCCCATAGACCAGGCATTACATACTGACCTTTTGCATCAATCAATGTAGAGCTTTGATAGTGGTTACTTAAAGGTTTATCGCTACGTTTGATGATAATTCCATCGCGAATGGCAAGAGATTGCTTTGCTGCGATAGCCCCAGTTTGCATATCAATAATTTGGGCGTTTTCTATCACGATGTCAGCGCGCTGATCTGGGGGTGATGAACATGCAGCTAAAGCTGAGCAAAGTCCTAAAAGTAAAGCGTTTTTCATGTGTGAACTCGTGTTTTTCTTTGAGATTAGCAAAAACGAGTTAACTGACAATGGCTTTGAGGTGAATAGGAATAAAAGTGGGGTGAAAATTTAATTGATACTTAAAAAGTATGAGGGTTACCCCTCATACTCTAAACAACAGTGTGATTATTCAACTAAACCACGACGCTTTAATAGTGCGTCTGTTGTTGGTTTTTGACCACGGAACTCAATGTAGCTTTGCATTAAGTCGCGGCTGTTACCTTTTGATAAAATCTCTTTGCGGAAATTATCACCGTTTTCACGTGTTAAACCACCTTCTTCAGTCATATGTGCAAACGCATCTGCTGCGAAAACTTCAGTCCAAAGGTAAGCGTAATAACCCGCTGAGTAACCACCGGCAAAGGTATGGCTGAAGTAGCAAGACTTATAACGCGGTGGTACTGGGTAATATGCAATACCATGCTTGTCTAATGCATCATGTTCAAACTTTTGTACGTCAGTGATATCAGCATCAACACCAAATGAATGCCATTCCATATCAAGCAGTGCCGCCGCTAAGTACTCAGTTGTATCGAAGCCTTGGTTGAACTTTTGTGACTCAAGTACTTTCGCAAGTAACGCTTTTGGAATTGGTTCACCTGTTTTGTAGTGCTTGGCGTAGTTTGCAAGTACTGTCGGTTCAATATTCCAGTCTTCGTTTGCTTGTGAAGGAAATTCAACAAAGTCACGAGCAGTGGCTGTACCTGCTAAGCTTGGGTATTTAACATCAGAGAATAAACCGTGCGCAGCATGACCAAATTCATGGAACATCGTTGTTACTTCAGAGAAAGTCATGAGTGTTGGTTGACCTTCAGCTGGCTTAGGAATGTTCTGTGCATTGTAGATCACAGGCATAGTGTCTTTTAGACCGCTTTGGCTAACATAGGCACTCATCCACGCACCACCACGTTTACCTTCACGTGCATAAGGGTCCATGTAGAATAGGCCGATAGCGCTACCGTCTTCGTTAAATACTTCAAATACCATGACATCTTCGTGATAAACCGGTAGGTCTTTACGCTCTTTAAACGTAATACCGTAAAGTTTATTCATCGCAAAGAATAGACCGTCGTGGATCACTGACTGCATTTCAAAGTAAGGCTTAACTAAAGCAGGGTCTAAGTCGTACTTTTCTTGACGAACTTTTTCAGCGTAAAACGCCCAGTCCCAAGGTTGAAGCGCAAACGTTTTACCTGATTTTTTGATTACTTGTTGAATTTGCTCTGCTTCTGCTTCTGCTTTAGCAACCGCTTTCGGCGCTAAGTCATCAAGAATACCGTAAACGTTATCAGTTGTTTGCGCCATACGTGTCGTCATTACATATGAAGCCCAATCTTTGTAGCCAAGTAATGCTGCTTTTTCTGCGCGTAACTTGGTTTCTTTGATGATGATAGGGCCGTTTGTCGCTTGCGCACGTGTTGCCGATGTAGTCCAAATCTTTTCACGTAACTTACGGTTTTCAAGGCTTTGTAAGATAGGTTGGCGAGTCGTGTTCACGAGTGTGATCATGTAACCTTCTTTACCTGCTTTTTCAGCAGCGGCCGCAAGGCTTGCGATTTCGCCTTCAGATAAACCCGCAAGCTCGCTTTTATCTTTAACTAAAATCACATCTTCTTTGAATGACTTTAAGATGTTTTGTGAAAACATCGTTGAAAGCTTGGCAAGCTCTGCGTTGATTTCACGCATTTTTGCTTTTTCAGCTTCAGTTAGTTTTGCACCCGCATTAACAAACTTTTTGTAGTAATAATCAACAAGGCGTTGATCTTCAGCATTTAATGACGCTTTGTTGTCGTAAATGCTTTGTACGCGAGCAAATAATGCTTTGTTTAAGTAAATATCATCTGTGTGAGCAGACATAACGGGTGCCATTTTTGCGGCGATACGTTGGTACTCACTGTCAGAGATTAAACCCGATAAATTAAAAAATGCTGCAGAAGTACGGTCTAGTAACTCACCCGATAATTCCATTGCAACAAGGGTATTTTCGAATGTTGCTGGTTCTGGGTTGTTTGCAATCTTTGCAATTTCAGCTTTTTGCTGAGCGATCCCTGCTTCAAACGCTGGCTCGTAGTCTTTGGTCGAAATTTTATCAAACTCAGGAGCCATATATTGTAAAGGGCTTGGCTTGAAAAGAACGTTTTCAACATTGGCTGTTTGTGTTTCAGCGGCAGTTTCAACTTGAGTTTGAGTGTCGGCTTGTTGCGAACTACAAGCAGATAATAAAAGCACACTAGCAATTGTAGTTGCTACTAAGGTCTTACGCATGAGAGCTCCAAAAAAGTGGATAAATCTTTTTTAACTTACCAAATTTTTGGCTAGAAACAATCAAGTTTGTCGTCTGAATGGGGAATTTGAACGCAAATAAAGCTGTTGAGGGATAAAAATGTGTAAAAAGCCATCAATTGTGTATCAATGGCTTGCTTAGTAATAAAGTGGCGCACACTGCCAATTTAAATCCTGCTGGTAATAAATCACCATAGGTTAGTTATAACCCAATACAAATTTTTTCTCTGAGCCAAAGTTTTCTGGCATGGCGTTACCAAACTCTTTGTTAATTAAAGTCAGTGAGTGCTCTTGCTCAGCAAGTAAATTTAGGATTCGGTTACGATACTCTAAGCTTGATTCAAATAAGTTAAGATCAACCAAAGGTTGTAAAGTTGCAAGTTTTTGTGTGAGTGTCATTTGTGACATTGTGTTCTCCTCGTGCTATTCAAAGCCTGTGAAACCTCAAGCTCTCTCTATGTATATAGCAGTTATGGTCTAAAACAGTTAATAATTAGCGCATATTGCGCATAAAGAACTTAGTATTTACCAAGTTTTCACCTATTATGCCGTGCTAAACTTAGTCACAACTGAATCAAACTCATTTTTTACTAGGAATGTTAATTTATGACCCTTGCTGATCTGCAATCTGCATTATCGTTTGTATTGTTCACCTATAACGATGTGCAAATTACCGTACTTAAAGTAATTCAAGTGCCTTTGGTGCTGTTTTTAATGTGGTTTGTGGTCACCTGGATTGGTCGATTAATAAAAAAAGCATTACTGGCAAAAAACCTAGGCCCTGATACGGTTCATCTATTCACGCGTATTTACCTTGTTGTGACCATCGCTGTGCTTGTGTTTACTTCGCTTGAGGTACTCAACATTCCGCTAACAGCGTTTGCATTTGTGTCAGGTGCCATTGCAATCGGTGTTGGTTTTGGTGCGCAAAACATTATCAATAACTTTATTAGTGGTTGGATATTAATGTGGGAGCGTCCAATTCGAATCGGTGACTTTTTAGAAGTAGGTACAGCTAAAGGGGTGGTTGAGACAATTAATACCCGTTCAACGCGTATCCGTCGTAACGATGGTGTGCATATGCTGGTACCAAATAGCCAATTATTAGAAAATACCGTCACTAACTGGACCTTAATTGACCGTAATGCCCGCTCGTTTGTAAATGTTGGTGTTGCGTATGGCTCAGACGTTGTGCTTGTTGAGAAGCTGATGAAGCAAATTCTAGATGAGCATCCTGCTATTTTAAAAACACCTGCATCATCTGTGTTATTTGATGACTTTGCTGATAGCTCTTTAACTTTTAGCGCTATTTTCTGGGTGTGCGCTGAATCAGAAGCACCGCTTCGTCAAGTACGCAGTGAGCTGCGCTTTAGCATTTATAAGGTATTTGCCGAAAATAACATTACTATTGCATTCCCGCAGCGCGATATTCATATCGATGGTGAGATAGCTTTAACAAGGCGTAACAGCCAAAAATAAAAAAAGCGGCTTAGCCGCTTTTTTTATGCTTGTTCATTGAGCTTTTTCAGCTTTAAGGCAAGCAACACCATCATTATGCCAAATACGACGGCATAGGTTGCAACCAGCCACAGTAGGGTAATGATACCCGCGCCAGGGTTAAATATCAGATAACCACCAAAAATAATCGATATAATACCGCTGCCAATCAATAGCCACTCATTCGTGATTTCTTTTCGTAGTTTACTGGCAATAACAATTTCAATAACCCCAATAGCAATGGCCCATGCGGCTATAAAGTAAAGCATTAATATGGCCGTTACATTTGGGGCGAATAGCGTTACAAAGGCTGCGGCAATCGAGATTAAACCACCCACTAATAGCATCCACCAAAGCGGATTTTCGTTTTTTGAAGCAATAGCTAACCATGTTCTAATGGCACCATCGACAAAAAAGTAAGCGGCAAATATAAACATTAGAATCGCTAATGAGGCTTCAGGGGCAAACCAACCACACAAGCCAAAAACGATGGCGATGGCACCGTGGATCATTAATGATGACCAATGGGGGATCAGTGAACTTGAGATTTGCATAATAGTATCCTTTGCTTAAGTCTCTCTATAACTAACATTTCAGCGCTTACTTGCAAAGATTTTTAATTATTTTTTGTACAGTTACACAAACCATGCTCTAATTTAATTAGATGATTTTTTCAGCGTTAAAAAGTTTTTGCGGACAAGGAATTAAGTGTGAACAGTAGTACGACTAAGTTTTCATTGCAATTTAGCACGTTAGTAGTGTGTTTTTTACTGTTGTTTAATGCGCCTTTATGGGCAACAACCACCCCAGAAGTGACCGTTAAATCCTTAATTGATAAAGACAACAAGGAAGAGCAAGCCGAACAAAAGCCGGCCAAGCAAGAGCCTGAAGCGAATACACCTGCTACAACGGAAAAGGTGCAGGAGCCTCTTGAAGATGACTTACCCTATGATGCCTTTGATCGAACTACGCCTCGCAGCTCCATGCAAGGCTACTTAAAAGCAACCCGCGCTCGCGATTTTGAACGTGCTAGCCAATATCTTGATTACCGTAACTTACCGAAAGAAGTTGAGGCGCTTGGCAAAATTCAGCTTGCAGAAAACTTATCGGTGGTGCTGGATCGTACCTTATGGGTTGATGTTGATAGCTTGAGTAACAAGCCTAAAGGTAAACAAAAAGAAAGCGTACCTAGTTATCGTGATCTGGTTGGAGAAATCAGTACATCACAAGGCAAGGTGCAAATTTTATTGCAAATAGTGCCGGATGATAAAACAGGTAATCGGATCTGGAAGATATCGAATGCAACGGTGAGTCAAATTCCTCTGCTCACTAAAGAGTATGGCTATAACCGAGTCGGTGAGTGGTTGTACGATAATCTGCCTGATATTGAGTTTTTAGGTGTGATGCTTTGGCAGTGGATATATTTTGCCTTCTCTTTTGTGTTGTTTTTGGCAATCGCGATTATTATTACCCGTTTAATTACGTTTATTCTTGCACACTTAAAAGTACCTGTAGAAAAAGATGTCATTGGTTTCATTAATGGCCCGATCAGCCTGTTGCTTGCAGTACTTATGGCGCGCTCACTGAACGACCAATCTAATGTCACCATAGCAGTGATGGCGCTATTTCATGGTGCAACTGTATTATTAATTGCATGGGGTTGGATTTGTTTAAGGGCTGTCGATCTCGCCAAGCACAGGTTAAGTCAGCGTTTTATCAAGCAAGACAAGCCACAAGCGGTATTCTTATTACGACCAATTAGTAATGTAGCTAAAACACTGATTGTTATTTCGTTGTTATTTATGTGGTTTGAAAACTTAGGGTTTAATGCCACTACATTATTAGCGGGGTTAGGGATTGGTGGCCTTGCTATCGCCCTTGCTGCGCAAAAAACAGTTGAGAATATCATTGCTGCAATCACACTTTATATTTCTGCACCGGTGAAAATAGGCAGCTTATGTAAGTTTGGCAGCCACCTGGGCACCGTTGAAGAAATAGGCTTAAGGGCTACGCGAATTCGAACCCTTGATCGCTCGGTTATCTATGTGGCGAATGCAAAGTTTGTAGATATGCAGCTTGAGAACGTCTCTGAAAGAGAGCGTATTTCTTATCGACCAAAATTGATGCTCAACGCCAATACCAAACAACAAAACTTAATCTCGTTTATGCAAGCTGTAAGAGAGCTTTTGGAGCAACATAAACATATTGCCTTTGAACCATGTCGTGTTCGCTTTAAAGGCTTCACACCTTGGGCTTTACAAGTGGATGTACTAAGCTACGTAGAGACCGTCGACTTTGCTTTTTATATGGAAGTAATTGAAGAGTTAAATTTAGCAATCTTAGGCTTATTGAATGAGCACGAATGTGAATTAGCTAATCCAGAATTCGCACGTGTGACTGATTAGTTGCTAAAAAAGGGGTAAATGAAAGGGACTCTCATTTGTACATAATGTCTACACATTGTTGCATGTGGATGAACAGGACATATGTCCGCTCAAGTGAAAAATAATTGCATAAAATCTTCTAAATGCGGCGATGTTGCCGCTAATTGTTGTAAAAAATTTGTATATTTCTAATTTTTAATGCAGTAAAAGTGTCATAAAGTGTTATAATCGTCAGCGTTCGTTCAGCCTCTTTATCTCGTTTTGCACTCTCGAACTAGAGGTCCGCGCAGCTTATTACAAGGCGCGAAAAATTGGCCGAGCCCGTCAAATGAATTGACGCAACATCATCACCGTTGAATAAGAGTGCATAAAAAAGGTTAAAACCCGACATGAAAGCAATGAAAAGATCTACGTTAGCAACACTTATCAATGCAACGTTGTTCTCTGCCGTAGCAGGTACTTCATTTTCAACTCTTGCTGCAGACGAAGCGCCAGCAGCAAAAAGCAACCAACTAGAAGTTATTCAAATCACCGCTCGTAAACGTGTAGAAAACGCACAGGAAGTACCTGTAGCTGTATCTGCATTACAAGGTGACAGCTTAGATGCTTACAGCTCAGCTGGTATGGATATTCGTTTCATGAACGCGAAAATCCCTAGCTTATCAATCGAATCTTCGTTTGGTCGTTCTTTCCCACGCTTTTATGTTCGTGGTCTAGGTAACACTGACTTTGACCTAAATGCTTCTCAACCAGTTTCGCTAGTTGTAGACGAAGTTGTTCAAGAGAACGCAATCTTAAAAGGTTTCCCTGTATTTGACGTTGCACGTGTAGAAGTTCTACGTGGTCCACAAGGTACTTTATTCGGTCGTAACACACCAGCTGGCCTTGTTAAATTTGATACAGTAAAACCATCACAAGAATTTGAAGGCTATGGTTCAGTATCTTACGGTAGCCGTGGCGCAGTTGATTTTGAAGGTGCTGTTGGCGGTGGCTTAACAGACCGTTTATCAACGCGTGTTTCTGTACTTTGGCAAGAAAAAGACGATTACATCGATAACCGTGCTCCTGGTTTTGAACAAGATGACGTATTAGGTGGTTACACTGAAAAAGCGGCACGTGTTCAGTTCTTATATGAAGGTGACGATTTCACAGGTCTTTTCAACTATCACGTACGTGATATGGACGGTACGCCAATCGCATTCCGTGGTAACGCTATCAAAGCAGGCACAAACGATTTAGCTGATAACTATGAGCACGATGTGGTTTACCACGATGCTGCTTCTCGTGCGACACAGCAAGTTGAATCTCAAGGCGCAAGCTTAAAGCTTGAGTGGGATATCAACGATTTAACTCTTACCTCAATCTCTGCATGGGAAAGTGCTGAAATCTATTCTCGCGCTGACATTGACGGTGGTTACGGTGCAAGCTACTTACCAGATATGGGCCCAGGTTTTATCCCGTTCTACTCTGAAAGTGCTGACGGTATTCCAGATCAAGACCAATACACGCAAGAACTTCGTTTATCTAGCAACTATGCTGGCGACGTTAACTTCCAAGTAGGTGTTTTCTACTTTGACGAAGCGCTAACAATCGAAAACTTCAGCTACGACACTTATGGTTCAACGCCAGGTGAGTTAAACGGCTATGTTATCCAGCAACAAGATACTAAAGCGTGGGCGGTATTCGGTTCATTAGATTACACAATCACTGACGACTTAAAAATCACTGCGGGTCTTCGTTACTCAGATGATGAGAAAGAGTTCTCAGCAGACCGTACTTTAAGCCCAATTGGTGGTAGTGCGTTATACCTTACAGAAAACCCAAGTGACGACCACGTTAGCTGGGATTTATCTGCTAACTACAAGATCAACGATGACGTAAACTGGTACGCACGTGTTGCTAACAGCTTCCGTGCACCAAGTATTCAAGGTCGTATCTTATTCGGTGACGAAGTAACTGTTGCTGAGTCTGAAACTGTGACGTCATTCGAAACAGGTATCAAATCAGACGTACTTGACGGCCAAGGTCGTGTAAATGCAACTGTGTTCTACTACACAATGGATGACCAACAATTAACAGCTGTAGGTGGTGGTGCAAACTTCAACCGTTTAGTTAATGCTGATAAGACAACTGGTTACGGTTTTGAGTTAGACACTGAGTGGGTATTAACTGACAACCTAAACGCTACATTTAACTTAAGCTACAACAACACTGAGCTTAAAGATAAAGACTTAGCCGTTGACGTATGTGCACAGTGTACTGTTACAAACTCATTAAACAGCGCAGGTCAAGCTGTTCTTGATGGTAACAGCCTACCGCACGCACCTGAGTGGATCTCAAACTTAACTTTACGTTATAGCCGCGAAGTTGCTGACGGTGAATTCTTCACTTACGCTGACGTGTCTTATCGTAGCGAAATCAACTACTTCTTATATGAGTCAGTTGAGTTTGAAGGCAAGCCATTAACTGAAGTAGGTCTACGTGCAGGTTATGCTTGGGCAGAAGGCGACTACGAATATGAAGTGTCAGCATTCGTACGTAACATGTTCGACGAGCAGCAATCAATCGGTGCTATCGACTTCAATAACAACACAGCAATGGTGAACGAAGAGCGTTACATCGGTGCTGAGTTCAAAGTAAGCTTCTTCTAAGCTGAAAGATAAGTACTATTAAAACCCGCTGTATAGCGGGTTTTTTCGTTTATAATCGCGTTGGTAACTGCTAAAGTGGCAGGATTAATTTAAGAGAAAGAGAATAGCTATGGCTGGATTTTGGAACTACCGTGTAATTTTTTGTGAAGCAACAAAAGATGAAGCAGCACAATATCAAATTCACGAAGTTGAATATAACTTAAATGGTAAAGTGACTAATTGGTCAGAAACCGGTGCTGCACCATTTGGTAATACAGTCGAAGAACTTGAAGCAGATGCAGATCGTTTAAAAACAGCGTTTTCTAAGCCGATTTTAAAAGTGGTAAGAAAGCAACGTGGCTACGAGCTGGTTGATGTTGAAACCGGCGAAGAAGCATTTGCTGAGCCACCTGCGGGTTTAACAGAATAATCATAATTAAAGGTGCCTTTGGCACCTTTTTACTTTGAAGGAATGAGGATGACTTTAAAAGCAGTATTGTTTGATATGGATGGCACTTTGGTGGATTCTGAAAGTGTGCATTTTAATATTTGGAATGATTTATTAGCCCCTTTTGGCGTGCAATATGATGAAGCCGCGTTTTGCCAACGCTTTTCTGGTAGACCCACCCTTGAAGCAGCTAAAGAGGTCGTTACAAATTATGGGCTTACTATCAGTCCAGAGCAGTTAACGGATGAAAAGTACGCTGCGTTTGGGCGTTTTGTTAGCAGTAATTTACCTGCTTATATGCCTCACGCAAAAGCAGTGCTAGAGCAAGTCAAAGCCAGTGGTTTAAAAATGGCATTAGTAACAGGCAGTGCAAAAGATGAAGCCTATCCTATTTTAAATGGCTATGGCATTTTTGATTGGTTTGATTGTGTCGTTACCAAAGATGATGTTAACAATCCCAAACCTGCTGGCGATCCATACCAATTAGCCCTCGATACATTAAATATCATGGCCGATGAAGCCGTCGCAGTCGAAGATACTTTCACCGGCGTCACTGCTGCGAGTAATGCTGGAGTTGCTGTGTATGCGGTGCCGAATCATTTCACGTTAGAGCATGATTTTAGTAAAGCCGCAGGTGTGTTTGCTGATTTGAGCGAGTTTTTCAAATGGCTACAAACTAAACTATAATTAACTGGCTATTGCTAAGCCGCTATTGTTAAGTAGCTATTTTTAACTAGTAATAGCCAACTAATACTCACACATTTGCAAGGAAGCAATGATGGTTATTCTCACTCGCGCGCTGCTGTGCGCAATCACGTTATTTATCGGCATTTCAGCCGAAGCACAACAAGCTCCTTCAGTCCTCTTAGCGAACGTTTATGAAGCCGAAAAGGTTAATGTAAGCGATTATTTAGTTAGTGAAAAATATGATGGTGTTCGGGCCATTTGGACGGGGAGTCAATTAGTAACCCGGAACGGTAACCCAATTTATGCTCCCAAGTGGTTTACCGCGCCGCTGCCAGGGGTTTGGCTTGATGGAGAGCTTTGGACTAAGCGTCAAGACTTTGCCAACCTAAGCGGTATCGTTCGCAAAGTCACACCTGTAGAGTCTGAATGGCAAACCGTCAGTTACATGATATTTGATATGCCGGATGCGACAAAGCCGTTTAGTCAGCGCTTTGAAAATTACGCACGGTTAGTCAGTCAGCTGAACAGCGAGCATATTAAAGCTGTTGAGCAAAAGCACTTTAACGAGAACACGCAACTGAGCTTATTTATGGATGAGCTAATCGCACAAGGTGCTGAGGGTGTGATGCTGCATCTAGCCAGTGCTAAGCATAGTGCAGGGCGCAGTGATGCTCTTTTAAAATTAAAGCCCTACCTTGATGCCGAAGCGGTTGTGGTAGGTTACATCGCAGGAAAAGGAAAGTACAAAAATATGCTTGGTGCACTCAAAGTTCGAAACAGTGACGGGCTAGAATTTAAAATTGGTTCGGGATTTACCGATCAGCAAAGAACATCACCTCCCGCAATTGGAAGTACCATTACCTATAAATATCATGGTTTTACTAAAAATGGTTTGCCACGCTTTGCAAGCTTTTTACATGAAAGGCCATAGTGTCATTCAAAAATGGCTGCGACTGTGGTAAATTTCGCGGCCTTTTTATTGATGTATAGGTGTTAGAATGTTTGCAGGCTTTGATTACGGTAGCTCAAATTGTGCAATTGGTGTAATGGATAATGAGCAACAAGTGTCTTTAGTGCCCCTTGAGCAAGGCAAACAATATTTACCATCAACACTCTATACTCATCACAGTGCTTTAGTGGTTGATTTTGTAGCAAAACACCTTGCTGGCAGCCCATTTGAGCAGGATTTTAAAACTGAGCGTCAAGCGCTTTTAAATACCATCCCTCGCATTAAATCCGATTTAGATATTCAAGCTGGTGATGACACCTTATTTATTGGGCGAGAAGCGATCAGTGAATACGTGCAATTTCCTGAAGAAGGTTACTTTGTAAAATCACCTAAATCATTTTTTGGCGCCGTGGGCTTAAAGCAAGGACAAATTAACTTCTTTGAAGACATTGCTACGGCGATGATCTTAAAAATAAAACAACGCGCCGAGCAATCACTGCAAGAGTCATTAACCGAAACGGTCATTGGGCGACCGGTAAACTTTCAATCAGTTGGTGGTGAAGAGTCTAATCAACAAGCGCTCGGCATATTAGAGCGAGCGGCAAAACGTGCAGGCTTTAAAGAGGTCTCATTTTTGTATGAGCCATTAGCTGCGGGAATTGATTATGAAACCTCATTACAGCAAGACCAAAAAGTGTTAGTTGTCGATATTGGCGGGGGTACTAGCGATTGCTCATTTGTACAAATGGGGCCGAGCTTCCGTGCAAATCAGTGCCGTGACAATGACTTTTTAGCCCACAGTGGTAAGCGTGTGGGGGGGAATGATTTAGATATTGCGCTGAGCTTTCATGGTTTAATGCCATTGCTTGGTTTAGGCACAGAGTTTAAATCGGGTCTTCCGCTTCCGAATCAACCGTTTTGGCAAGCGTGTAAAATCAATGATGTGAACCTACAAAGCCAGTTTTATAGTGATGCTCATCATCGAGAGTTATTGACCCAGCTGCGTGAAGTTAAAGAGCCAGGACTATTTAAACGCTTAATTCAATTGCAGCAAAATAAGCAAGGTCACCAATTAGTGCAGCAAGGTGAAGCGGCAAAAATTGCATTGTCGTCAGCGAATGAATTTACTACTGATTTGCATTTCTTAGATTCAGAACTAACACAGTGTTTAACGTTGAAAGATTTAGCCTTAGCTGTTGATGACTCGATAAGCCAGATAGTGGGCTTAGCGAAACAAGCGATCAAAGAGGCAGGCACAACGCCTGATGTCATTTACTTAACGGGTGGTAGTGCGCAATCACCGCTTATCAAGGCTGCGTTACAGGCCCATTTAGGTGACATTACTATGCTGAACGGGGACCACTTTGGAAGTGTAACTGCTGGCTTAACTAAGTGGGCGCATAAGCTTTATAGCTAATCGCCCCCACTTTGAGATATCGACTTTAAGAATTAAAGAGTCACTTGGCGCGTTGCGAGATATTTTTCATAATCTGGTAACGTGCGGCACAGCTCAGTTTCCATCATAGGTGAGCTTAATAGCATATCAGCACTGACTTCATTACAAGCAACAGGAATATTCCAAACCGCAGCTAAACGTAGTAATGCCTTTACATCAGGGTCGTGTGGCTGCGATGCAAGTGGATCCCAGAAAAACACTAACATGTGCACTTCATGTTCAGCAATTTTAGCACCGAGTTGCTGATCGCCACCCATAGGGCCGCTTAGCAGCTTAATCACTTCAAGCCCTGTAGTACGCTCGATTAAATGACCGGTTGTACCCGTACCATACAGCGTGTGCTTGCTTAAAATAGCTTGATGCTTTTCACACCACGCCTGAAGAGCTGCTTTTTTGCCATCATGGGCTACGAGGGCAATATTCTTTTTGGCTGGTAAGGCTTGTTGTTTTTGTTCCATAAGTGCTCTTATATCAATAGGTTAATTGCTAATGCAATAAACACCAGTCCCGTGATCCGATCAATCCAAATTTGGGTTTGTGGGTGATCACGAAAATAACTGGCTATCTTATCGCCGAAATAAATATACGTGCAGTCGATTGGAAAAGCAAAAAGCGGGTAAAGTAAGCCAAAAAAAGCGAGCTGAAAGGTCGTTGAAGACAAGCTCGGATCGACGAACTGCGGAATAAATGCAATAAAGAATAGCGCGACTTTTGGATTAAGTACCTCGGTCATCATTGCTTGAAACATCACATTTTGCTTTTTACTGGTACTTACATGAGGCTTTTCATCACAGTCAGGTTCAGGCTGTGTGAAGGTGTCTTTTAAGGTCATTATGCCTAAATAGCACAGGTACGCTGCACCTAAATACTGAACTGTGGTATACGCGACTGTAGATGCTTTTAAAATAGCAGTTAAACCCACCACCGCAAAAAAAGTATGGACCACACCACCTAGGGCAAAACCGAATGCACTTTGCATTCCTGCTTTACGGCCATTGGCAAAGGTTTGTGCCATTAAAAATGCATTAGAAGGGCCGGGAGCCACGGCAATTAAAAAACTGGCGCCTAAAAACGACAGTAACGATTCTGGATTGATCATCGGCACAAAGATAAAAAGCTAGGTAATTGATTTTAACAAGCTTCTAGAAAAAGAAAAAGCGGGCAATCAATGCCCGCTGATTTGGGTTGGGGAAAGTATTAGAATGTCACTGAGCTGTTGTTTGAACAAACAGTTGTGCTTTGTGCTTCACATACTTGGTAAGTGTAAGTGCCGCCACCTTTCGTTGTAATAGTGTCAGTATAGCTGTTAGTGTTTGCCACTGAGCCTACTTTACTACCATTACGGTACACATCAACAGTGCTTGTAGCAGCACCACTCCAGCTTAAATCAACATACGCAGTGCCTTTTGATTTATAACCTGAAGTAGAAAGGCTAATGTCATCGCTACCCGGTGTTGTGCCGCCGCCATTATCGCCACCACCTGCACAGCCATTGGCTGTTAGGTATGCATCTGCATCAGCTGCTTTAACAATACCGTGACCGAAGTAAACATCGTGACCAGAAGCACCTTGGTCTTGTGCTGTCGCTTTTAACGCATCACGAATTTCTGTACCTGTACACTCAGGATGGTTTGACCATACTAGTGCTGCGATACCTGAAACAGCAGGCGTTGCCATTGATGTACCGCTCATGAAACCATAATCACTGGTACCAATTGCGATATCAATTGTTGTACTTGAAAGTAGAGCTGAGCGGTCTTCAAGTGCCGCACCGACAGCAGGAATTGTTGTATCGTTAGTATCGCCTAATGTAGCGTATAGCATACCTGCTTCGTTATTGATGATAACAGCGCCGATACCGCCTGAGTTCTCGCAGTTATTTACTTTGTCGTAGAACGAGATATTACCACGGTCAATCATACAAATTTTGCCCGCTGCGCCAGAATCAACACTTTCAGCAGTACCCATGTAATACGCCGTGCCTGATGCATTACCCGCGTTTTCCATTGATGAAGTAGCAAAGCCTGCGCCATCAGCTGCTAAGCTAGCTGACGTTGCCATACCTGCTGGGTAAGTTGAAAGTGTATCAACACCGCCTGCTGTTACTTCAACACAGATAGTTTCATCGGTAGTTACACGTTTACCACGACCTGTTGTACAGCTAGGGAATTGCGAAAAATCTGCAATTTGGTTGTTCGCATCATTTGCACCAACCATCATGACTGAAGAATAACCTGCAGGGTATGAGCGCACGCTGTTACCATCGTTACCCGCTGCAGCAACCACTAAACCGCCGGCGTTAGTAAAATTAGCAAACGCGTTAGATTCGGTGCTATTTGAACCACCGCCACCAAGGCTCATGCTGATAATATTTGCACCAGCTTGAGAGCATAAGTCCGCTGCGTGTGCTAAATCTGAAGAATAACCCCAGCCTTCAGCATTAAATACTTTGATGATGTGCATTGCCACACCCGGTGCCATCCCAACCACACCAACATTGTTGTCTGCCGCACCAATTGTACCTGCTACGTGAGTACCGTGTGGGCCACCATTGTCGTACCAGTTGCCAGTGCCACTGTCGTTATCACCTGTGATATTACCCCAAACGAAATCAGGGTTTGTTGCATCTAGACCTGAGTCAATTACACAGACTTTCATGCCAGCATTCGCATCGAAGGTAACTTGATCAGCTTGTGATTGATAAACTGCATACGGCGTTAATTGTTGCTGCATTGCATTACCGGCGTCATCGTTATACAGCGCCATTGGTACACGCTTTTGATCTTCTTCAATTAGTTTAATATGAGGGTTGTTCAGTAAGCCTTTTACACTTGCAAGATCATGACCTGTAAATTGCGCTGCAATAAAGCCATTACCATCAACTTTAATATCACCACCGAGCTTTTTAGCGAGTGCTTTAACTACGCCTTTATTGTTGTTGTCTACTTGGATGATGTAACGATCGTTTGCTGCATTTGCAGTTCCTGCAGCACATAGTCCACTGATGATAAGTGCTAATGCTAATTTATTCTTTTTCATAATTCGTATCCCAAACATGTTGTTGAGTTAACTAAATGTTAACGTGAGTAAACAATAGTTTAATGGCGCTATAGGTACAAGCAAAATAATCCACAAAACTGGAACAAATTATTCTAGAAAGATACTTTTTATAACGGTAGGAAATAACAGGATGTCTAAACGGGTAAATAGAGTATAACGATTCTCATTTACCCGTCATGACGAAAAGTATGATAAAACTTTTTTATGACAAGTGCTTATGCTTGAACAATAAGTAGGTAAATGGAATGAGCATTAAAAAGTGCACGCCAATTAATACCGGGGTAGTCAAATTTAAGAATTGCGTTATAAACACTAATAAGCTTGCACCACTCATTTGCATCAAACCAATAAGTGCGGAAGCGGTGCCTGCTTGTTTAGGAAATAAACTTAATGCACGGCCTGCTGATGAGCCAAGTGTCAGTGCAAAACCAAACGCAGCAATAAACATCGGAAACATCAACGCAAGCGCAGTACGTTGTTGGCTAAAGGCCAACATTAAGGCACCTGCGATTACAAGTAACAAGAGTCCTGCTTTTAACGCGCGTTTTGGTTGGCGCTTGATGTACAGTGGCATAATAAAGCTAGCAACAATGCTCAATACTGCATTACAGGTAAACCAGAAAGTAAAGTCGGTCACACTGCCACCTAATTCAGTAATAAGCCAGCCTGGTGCTAGCGTAACGAAGACTAAAATAGCCGACATAGTTACCAAGCAAATTAAGCTATGGAATAAAAACAATGGCGTGCTGATGATTGGCATAAAACGGCGTAGGTCAAGAATATGACCACTATAGACGCTATCGGCAGGGCGGGTTTCTTTGTACATTAACAAGGTTATGAATAAACCGATAAGTGCAAATGCTGCCATGAATAAAAAGTTCATGCGCCAACCAAACTGCACTGTGAGCCAAGCACCTAAAATTGGCGCTAGGGCAGGGATAAAGCAGACGATACCATTGAGATAAGTAATGATTTGACCGCTGCGTTCACTACCAAATCGATCTCTTACAATCGCAAATGCCACGACAAACGTGGCACAGGCCCCCAAGCCTTGCAGTGCTCTTGCCATCATCAGGCTCGCAAAATCAGGTGCTAAATACGCCCCAAAAGCCGCTAAACCATAAATTGTCACACCGGTAATTGCCACTGGCTTACGACCAAACTTATCTGCTAATGGCCCTGCAATGAGCTGTCCAAGCCCAACGGTAAGCATAAAAATAGCGACGGTTTGCTGAATTTGCTTTTCTGAAGCGTTAAATTGTTCTGCAATGGTCGGAAATGCGGGTAAGTAAATATCAATTGCTAACGGGCTAAAAATAACCAGAAGGCCAAGAATAAATAGTAAGCTGAGGTTTTTGTGCTGGCGTGACTGCATTCGCTCTCCTTTAAAACGGTATTTTATGTGCCCCTAAAGGAAAAGAAAAGCGTTCACTTGGCTAAAAGTGTAATACATACGTAATCATTAAAACTGCTTACAAAAACTTTCCATTTCGCTATCTGGTCTGATGTGTTAGTTTTTTATCTCACATCATAAAAATAATGGATAAACGTCGTGAGCTCACCATCATCATTATTAAAAATTTGGACTAAATGTCAGTCACTGCCAAAGGGTAACTGGTTGTTTAGTAAAGCCGTGTGTTTTAAAGCCCCTTACTTTGGGTCAATAAAGCCATTGATCACACATTTAACTGCTGGGCATTGCAGTGCAACCGTTAAAAACCGCCGAGCAATCCACAATCATATAGGGACTATTCATGCAATTGCACAGTGTAATGTCGCTGAGTTATGTGCAGGTTTAATGGTTGATGCCACTGTGCCGGCAAAAACGCACCGTTGGATCCCAAAAGGCATGACCGTGAGTTATTTAGCGAAAATTGACACAGATATGCGTGCTGTTGCCCAGATAGACGTGCCGAGTGAGTGGTTAGAAAAGCAGGACTTGCTAGTACCCGTGAAGGTTTTTAATAGCCGCGATGAACTTGTTTTCACCGCGGATATCACAATGTATGTAACCGCTAAAAAACGTTAAGACTTATCAGCGGCTTGTTTGTTAACAAACGACAAGTCGTTGTCGTCATCAGCCAATAATGAAGAACTTGTTTGTTCTTCAGGCTTGATTGGCGCCACATTATCTTCTTCGTGACGATGTTTTAAACTACCTTCAATGATTGCGCCGGCTTCGATGCTCAGTGTGTCATGAAAAACATCACCATGAACTTGTGCTGTGCTTTCAATCGTCACTTTGTTGGCAATCAGTGAACCGATAATTTTACCTTTGACGATAACACTATCAGCCTCAATGACACCTTCAATCATGCCAGTGTGACCAATCACTAAATGTTTAACACGTAAATCGCCTTCGATGCGTCCATCAAGCTGAACTTCACCTTGGCTGCTGAGGCCGCCAGTTAAACGAACGTCTTCAGAAATAATAGAAGGAGTGTGGTTGGTTCTTTTTAAAGATGAGCCAGACGAGCTAGCTGCTGATTGTTTTTTTTTACCGAACACGAGAAAGCGCCTTTGTTATTTTAACCGGGTTGACATGTTTGCCATTCACTAAAACTTCGTAATGTAGGTGAGTGCTGGTACTACGGCCAGTACTACCCATTAAACCAATGACATCGTCTTTAGTCACTGTTTGGCCTTTTTTAACCTTAATTTTATTAAGGTGACCAAAGCGAGTAACGAAGCCATTTTTGTGTTGTAGTTCGATAAAGTTGCCATAGCCGCCATTACGACCAGCACGTAAAACGGTGCCATCAGCGGGAGCAAAAATCTCGGTTTTATGCCAACCTGCTAAATCAACGCCTTTGTGAAAAGCACGGCGGCCATTCATAGGATCTTTTCGAAGACCATAACTACTTGAAATGTAGTAATCGGCAGCAGGAAGTGTTTGTGGTAATTCGCTGAGTAAGTTTTCAAGGTTATTTAATGCCAGCAATTTGTCGGCAATCGCTAAAAACTCAGCGGGAATTTTTGATTCGTCAAATAAATCTAATGGACCACCTTGTGCCGTTTCGCTACCGTCTAAAACAGAACCGTCAGCAAGGCTACTATCAAGGCCTGCACCTTCTAACATGGCAACAATTTCTTGGTGACGAAGCTTAATTTGCTCATCTAATACAATAAAACTGCTGTTATAAGCAGCATCAAGACGCGCTAAGCGCTCAGAAATACTCTCTAAGCGTTTTACTTGTTTAGGTTGCTGTTCATCTTCTAAAGGCGCGTGAAACTCTTCAGCGTGCTCCTGAACAGGCAAAAGTAATGGCTCTGCGTCGGTTGGCAGTGCAGGTTTGTTCATTGATTCTGGAAGCGATTCAATCATGCTTTGCAATAGCGCTTGTTTTTGTTCAAGGACTGCCAATTGCTCTAGCTGTTTTTCATAAACAGCTTGTTGCTGATAATGCTGTTTTTGCCATTCTTGTTGTTTTGTTAGCTGAGTTTGTTCGATGCTAGTGATCTTGTCAGCTTGAGAAATGATTTGCAGTGTTGAAATACTTAACCAAACAAGAGCGGTTAAAATGACTAGTAAGGTCGTTAATTGCACCCAAGGGGCTAATACTAAGTGTTTTACTTCGCCATTTTGACGGATCAACAGCTGACGAGCTGGAAAAAACGTGCGATAAAAAGACTTAAGTTTAACTAACATGGCGTACAAAATTTGACTAATAACCGAGCTAAGATAGCAATCTCATTTAAAAAAGCCAGCAAAAAATTGTAACTCAACTGAAAAAAATGCAAAAAAAAGGGCAAAAAATGCCCTTAATCGTTGTTCTGGAAATAAAAATAGCGAGTTATTTTTATTTGGCAGGTAATACTGTACCTTCGACTGAACCAAAACCAATGCGTGCAAAACCGTCTTTTTCACACCAACCACGCATGATTACGTTGTCGCCGTCTTCTAAGAAAGTACGTTGTTCGCCATTAGCTAGCGTGATCTTTTCTTTACCACCGCGAGAAAGTTCTAATAATGAACCCGCTTCTTCATGCTCAGGGCCCGATTGTGTACCCGAACCTAACATGTCGCCTGGTTGGAAGTTACAGCCATTTACAGTGTGGTGAGTGACCATTTGCGCAACGGTCCAGTAAGAGTGCTTGAAGCTTGATTTAGATACTTGTGTTGGTGCTTCGCCAGCTGCACGCATCTTTTCTGTTTCGATTTGTACATCCATTTTGATATCGAATGCACCAAACTCACGGTTATGAGCTGACTCTAAATAGTCCATTGGTTGTGGATCGTTTTCGTCACGTGTCCAGTTTGTTCTAAATGGTGCCAGAGCTTCTGTTGTAACAATCCAAGGAGATACAGTCGAAGCGAAGTTCTTCGCAAGGAATGGACCAAGCGGTTGGTATTCCCATGCTTGTAAGTCACGTGCAGACCAGTCATTAAATACACAGAAACCAAATACGTGGTTTTCAGCATTTTCAATGGCAATCGCATCGCCTAATTCATTCCCTTTACCAAGGTAAATACCTAACTCAAGTTCGTAGTCTAGGCGTTTACAAGGGCCGAATGAAGGGACTTCTGCATCTGGCGCTTTAGTTTGACCGTTAGGGCGGTGGAACGTTTGACCAGAAACATCAATTGACGATGAGCGGCCGTGATAACCGATTGGTACCCATTTGTAGTTAGGTAGAAGTGGGTTATCAGGGCGGAACAAACTACCTACCGCTGTTGCGTGGTAAATAGACGTATAAAAGTCAGTGTAATCACCAATGCGACATGGCAGCGCAAATTCGATGTCTGCTTGAGCGATAAGCGCTTCGCTTAATTGTGCTTGCTCACTGGCACCTTCACGGAGTGCTTTTGATAGAGCAAGACGAAGTGCAGACCAATACTGCTGACCAAGACCCATAAATTCATTGAGTGTAGCTTGGCTTGCGGCTTTAACGGCAACCTGTGCATCACCAGAGAATAAACCAAGCTCATTTACTTTTGCTAAATCGATAACTTGATCACCAATTGCGACAGCGCCACGGAACGCTTCGTCTGAATTTTTACGACGTACTTCTGCAAAAGGAAGGTTTTGAATTGGGAAGTCACAGTTCGCTTCGTTAGCAGATGCAACCCAGCTTTTTAGATTAATATCGTGGGTTTCGTTAATTAGGCTCATACTCTTTCCTTATTTGTTCGCGCTGATTTATTAGTTATCTATATGGAGGCAATCAACGCAATTTAAACAGTTAGTTTAAAACAGAATTTAAAACGACAAAAAGCAGCGTGTGAATTTACCCAAACCACACGCTGCTTTTTATTCATCATGATGAACTAGATTACACCACGACGCTCTTGATCACGTTCGATTGATTCGAAAAGGGCTTGGAAGTTACCTTCACCGAAACCGCCGTCATCTACACGTTGGATCATCTCGATGAAGATAGGACCAAATAGGTTCTTCGAGAAGATTTGCAGTAGGTAACAGTTTTCGCTTTGGCTATCTACAAGGATTTGATGCTTACGGATCTTCTCTTTGTCTTCTTTAACCCAAGGCACACGGTCGAAAATGGTGTCGTAGTACTCAGGGATGATATCAAGCGTGGCAATCGTTGATTGGTCAAGCTTATCAAGTGAGCTTACTAGGTCATTCGTTAGGAATGCTAAATGCTGTACACCCGGACCATTGTACTCGTTTAAGTACTCATCGATTTGGTTGTTGTTATTATCTTTACCTTCGTTGATTGGAATCGAGAAAGTACCGCACGGAGATTTAAGTGCGTAAGATAATAACGCTGTTTTTTGACCTTTAATGTCGAAGTAACGAACTTCAGTAAAACCAAATACGTCTTTATAGAAGTTAGCCCATGTTTCCATCGTGCCTTTATAAACGTTATTGGTTAAATGGTCGATACGGATGAAGCCTTTGTCTTCAACAATGTGTTGCTCGCTTAAATCTTCAAAATCTGACTCATAGATAGAACCTTTGTCGCCAAATTGCTCGATGAAATAGATTAAGCTGTCACCAATACCGTAAATAGCTGGGTAAGGTAAATCTTTATGTGTTGAATCTGTCGCAGGTTTTGCACCGCGCTCAACAGCAACCTCGAATGCTTTTTGCGCATTCTCTACACGCCAACCCATAGAACAAATTGCTGGGCCGTGGCTTTTAGCAAATTCAGCAGAGAAACCATCACGCTCATTGTTTAGTAAAAAATGAATGTCATGTTGGTTATAGTAAACGATGTCTTTACCTTTGAATTTTTTTAGCTTTGAGAAGCCAAAATCAGTAAACACTTTGTCCATGTAATCTGCATCTGGTGTTGCGTATTCAGTGAATTCAATGCCCACTAGGCCTAACGGATTATTTACTTCGCTCATTGTCATTACTCCCGCAATTATAAGCACTGCGCTAAAAAAGAATTATTGTTCTGCAATGAGCGGATGATTAACCAGAATCTCAATAAGGGGAAGATCCCCGCATTATTTAGCCAAAGCCTCTTTTGTAAATTAAATGGGACAATGATTTTAATTTCAGCAATTGCACTATCAAAGGCAGTGAGTAAGCCACTATATTGACTAACAGAGGGTATCCTTTTTTATATCTATCTATATGTATTTAATGGTAAATTTTTGTATTTTTCAGGCAGTAAAAAAGGCCTTGCACGGCCTTTTTTATTAAGTCGCTTGTATTGATTAGTTTACAGTTTGACGTGCTTTGTTAAAAAACTTGCTGCGCTGTTGTAACCAAGGGTTATCTAAAACTTGTGGTGCTGCTTGATAATGGCGTTCAACCACTTGGTTTAGGGTACGGGTTGATTGCGTAAAACTAAGTTGCTGCTGTGCAGCACCCATATTGGCAATCTCGGCATCAGTCATCGCACGACCAGCAAATAACAAGGCGTTTAAGTATCCCGGCTTAGTTTCGTAGTCATTATCGGTTAAAAGTAAGGCCGCATTGTTGATTGCCCAGCGCTCATTGATTTCACCTTCGTCTTTAATACCAATCAGCTTACCATCAAGATAAATTTTCAGTGCGCCATTGTTTGGAGCAGCGTAAAACACAAAGGCAATACGATGCCAGCTGTTTGCCAAAAGCTCGCCAAAGTAACCACTGTCACTGGTGGCAATACCAATGGCGTTATCTCGGCTAACGTACAAGTCTGCGTCATCACTGTTAGTGATATCGGTTTGTAGTAGTGAGCGCCACTCATTGGTGCTTTGTTCTGGCCACATAATATCCATCACTAAGGTGTAATCAGCGATAAGGCCTTCTGTTTGGTAATCACCGTTTGCGGCACTATTAGCCGTTAAGGTTAAGCCTTGCGTTGGGCTATGGCGAGCAAAGGCGAGCACGCCTGAGGCACCCGTTGGTAAATCAGCAATTTCAAGCTCTGTAGTGGTGGCAAATTGACTATCTTCTGGCCCCCAGTTTTTGTCTTCAGGGTCGAAAAAGCTGAGTGTTGCAGGGCCAACGTCACTGCTAAAGCCTTGCTCAGGATTGTTAAAATTCCATACCGTGACTGCATCATCTGTTTTACACGCATTCAGTGTGTTATCGGTATCAAGATATAAACATTGGCTGGTGCGTGCTCGCGCGTAATTATCAAGTAGCCACCAACTTTCTGCGACCAATTGGGCTTCTAAGCTTGGCAGAGCAGGGAAGAACAACCCGCTATTTAGTGCTGGGCCTTTAAATAAAGCAACCTGGTAAGTGCTTGCGTCATCAAGGTTATCTGGCACTAACGAGACCCATTCAGGCTGGCTTTCGCGCATGCTTTTCAACTGGCTGCCAGTCACCTCAACTTGATAAATTGAATTAAAGCCTGGGGTGTTTGATGGTTGGCGTTCAACCTTAAATGCGGCATGGAAGTCTTCTTGGGTTAACGTACCCGGTAGCCAGCGATCTTGTACTTGGCTTGCATCAAGCAAGGCAGCATCAATCTCGGGGAACTGCTGCATAGCAGCTTTGGCAGTAATCGTCGTGAGCTCTTCTGCAGAAGGGTAATTTTCTGAAACCGCAATTTCGGTGTTTGCATCTGGGGCATAGCGACCCATGATTTCATCGATGGCGTTTTTAGTGCTTTCATCTTGGGTCGTAATGCTGGTGGTTGCGACGGTATTGTAATCAACATCCGCAAGTGTTTTGTCTTCAAGGTTAAAAGTTAAGGTAAGATCAGTCAGACCTTGTGCAAAAAAGTTTGGCTGAATAACAATACTGCCGTTATCTAAGGTTTGATAACTTTCACCGCCATGAGTATGCCCACCAAGCACTAAATCAATTCCCGCCACATTTTGTGCAATGCGGGTGTCAGTGCCTTCACCTAAGTGACTGACCATGACCATGTAATCAACATCTTGACGGTATTGGTTTACAATCTGCTCAGCCACGTCTTGCCACTGCCAATTCATTTTAAAATTAGCGATAAAATCAGGAATTGGCTCGTCTTCAACTGGTTCATCAAGTTCATTCCAAGGCACTGAAGTCATGCCAAAAAAGCCGATACGAAGGCAACCAACTTGGACAACAGAAAAATCGACACCGGCAAACGACGTCTCGCTGCTACCATCATATTCGGTGTTACTTGAAAGTACGATGGCATTATCGTCATCGGCAAAGTCCAGCAATTGCTCAGGTCCCCATGCATAATCGTGGTTACCTATGACACGTACGTCAAAGGCCATGGCTTTTATAGCTTCGACAGTGGCTAACCCTTGTGATGTTTGTTCCGCTACGGTGCCTTTTTCATAATCGTCACCACCATTGGTGAATAAAGTATTAGGGTTTTCAACTTTAGCCTTGTCGTAGTAACTGCGAATACGGCTGAATAACTGCTCTTTAAAGCCAAAGCGCGCGTGTAAATCTGCAACATGAATAAAGCGTACCGTTTGGTTACTGGCTGTGTCATTACATTGCTCGCCAATTGTTTTACTGGCCGCAGGAACGGTGCGAGACATTAAAGCAAAACTACCAAATTCTGTAATAGCACTGACAGCAAATCCATCATCGCTTTGTTCAGTACTGAGAGTTTGCCACTGCTCATCAACTAACTGCACTATGCTAAAGGCAAGGTTGGTTTGTTCATCTGGTAACTTAATCGCTAAACTTAATGGCTCAGCAAATATCAGGTTATTTGGGCGAAAGGTATGAATACTCGATACAATACCTTGCTCGATATCCGTGCTTGAAGCGCTTGTCTCTGTATAAGTAAATGTGGTGTCTGTCGTAACTGTGTTACTTATTGCATTAAGTATGACATCGCCCTGTGCAAATTCAGCTGATAAGCCATTTTCGACAGAAATAATCAAACCAGACTGATCAGGAGCTGTTGCGACTTCTTTTGTTGTTTTATCGCCACCGCATGCTGTCAGTAATAAGCTAGTCAGAATAATGACCAGTAGTTGAGTGTTAAAGCGCACTTACTCAGTTCCTTTGCCAAACCAAATTAATATCAGAATATAGTATCAGTTTTAAGGACGCAGAGGGAATAGGGGAGAGAGAAATTCCCCGCAGCGAGCGCTACGGGGAATAAGTATTATTGCTTTTCAGCAGACACTTCTAGCTCTTCAGCTAGGATGTGTTCAGTCGTTTGTGGCTCGTGTTGGCCTTCAGCACCGTGCATCCAAGCGACTAGTTTGTCGCTTAGTAAGTACATGATCACTGCAGAAAGAACCGCAGTTGCGCCTAAGCCAATGAAGATACCCATCGCGTTGTCTAACGCTTCTTCACCTTCACCTAGGAATGAACCTACGAAACCTGCAATTTTGTTTGCAACCGCTGTACATAGGAACCAGATACCCATAAGCATTGAAGCTAAACGTAGAGGTGCAAGTTTACTCACCATAGATAAACCAATCGGCGATAAACATAACTCACCTAATGTGTGGAATAAGTAGAATAAAACTAACCACATCATGCTGATTTGTAGGTGCTCACCTTGACCTTGTGTCATTAGCGCTAGGATCATCGTGATGAAACCAAGTGCTAAGAAAATAAGTGCAATAGCAAACTTAACCGGAGAGTTTGGTTCACGTTTATCAAGTTTCAACCAAATGATGGCAACTAAAGGTGCAAATACAATGATGAAAATTGAGTTTAAAGATTGGAACCAAGAAGCAGGTACTTCAAAGTTAAATAGCATACGGTCAGTGTAATCGTTAGCGAAAAGGTTCATTAAACCGCCCGCTTGTTCAAAGCCCATCCAGAAGATGATACTGAATACACTCATAGTGAAAATAACTTTAATACGGTCAGTTTCAACTTTCGTTAAAGGCTCTTTAGTATTTGATTCAGATTGTGCTTGAGAAAGCTTAGCCGAAGGAACAACACCGATTTCGCCTAAGTATTTATTACTTAGTGCAAGTTGAAGAAGAACTGAGATCACCATACCTACACCAGCTACGATGAAACCCCATTGCCAGCCCATTGCTGCAGCAGCATAACCCGCAACTAGAGGACCTAATGCACCACCTAGGTTGATACCCATGTAGAAGATAGTGAACGCACCATCACGACGTTGGTCACCTTCTTTATAAAGGTCACCTACCATGGTTGAGATATTTGGTTTAAATAAACCGTTACCTAAACAAAGTAGTGTTAAGCCAATATAGAAAACGTTTTCTTCTTGGCCAGCTAAATAGCTGTGAGGAACACCCATAGTGAAATGGCCTGCAGCCATTAATAAACCACCAAGTATAATCGCTTTACGTTGTCCTAAGACGTTATCGGCTAACCAACCACCGAATAGTGGTGTGATATATACAGCCATAGTGAAGGTACCATAAAGGCTTAATGCGTCTGCATTTGACCAACCAAAACCACCTTCTTGTACAAGCGCTACTAAATATAAAACTAAAATGGCGCGCATGCCGTAGTAACCGAATCGTTCCCACATTTCTGTGCCGAACAACAGGAATAACCCTTTAGGATGCCCTAAAAAGTCACCTGCTTTAGGTAATGAACTCATATTTACTTCCTAACTCTAAGTTTTTATTTGAGGCCTTATTGTTTTTGCTTTGGTCGTTCTATGTATTTATTTAGTGAACGGGCGGCCATGTTTATTGATGCAGCTAAGATAATGGTTTGTTGCTCAAGTTTTATACTTGAAGGTAAGAGACACACCCTTATCCTAGCTACAAGTGCGCTACAGTATACATAGACCTTATGGTGAGGGGAAGATCTTGCGACACTTGCTCCTTGTGATGCGATGGTTAGTAGCTTGCATAAGGCACAACAGGTTTACCCGGGAATGCCAGCTCGCTATACACCGGATTAAAGTAATAACGGAAGTACAGCTGAGCGTAATTCGGTTCATAAAAATCGGCTCTATCTAGGTTGAAGTAACCACCAAAGAACCAATGAGGCGTGAATCGATACTCAAAACTTGCCCCTAAGTTATACGATAAGCCACTGCTGGTATCGCCCTCAAAGTAAGGCACAACACCCGTTACAGCTGTTTGAGCTTCTGCTTGGCCTTGCAAAATAGGGTCGTTCGGGAAAAATGCGATGTCGTCAGTGGTGGTGGTAGACCAAGACACCCCAGCCCGAAGCCTATATACAAAATTATGACCAATTCGTTTATCAAAAATCACAGGTAAAGACGCGCCCAAGTAGTTTTGTGGGCTGTAATAGCCACCATGCCCCCAGGTTTCTTCACTTAAATTATACTTATATGACCAGTGTAATAAGTTAAGACCTAGGCTTAATTCGGTGTTTCTTTCGCGAATATAGCGATAGTAACTCCCCCCCATTAGGCTGTAGCTTTGGTTGTCTTTGACATTTTTACCTTGCAAGAGTTGATAGTTGGTACTGCCCCAAAACCCCCAATCTAGGCCTAGGTCATGAGATAGATTAAGTTGTAATTGCGTAGCTCTAACACCGCCCCATACTTGGTTGGTAAAGACATCTTCAAGTCCGGCGTAAGATAATACAGAGCTAGTGACTGGGCGTTTATTAAACGTGACGCCATAACCAAAGTCGCCTAAATCACCTTTGTAATTAACGCCCCACACGATATCTTCGACTAAAAAGCCAAGTGGAGTGGTACCAACATCAATGCGCCATTGCTCGTTTTGCCAAGCAAGGCCAATATCCATACCTTGTTGCTTTGGTTTTATGCTTAAAAGTGGGCAGTCAAAAATACAGAGGGCCCCTTGACCATAGCGGCTACCTGCAAAGGTTTCATCAAAGCGGGTTTCTTGGCTCGATATCGTCATTGGGTCTAATTTCACAATCCCAGTGCCACCCCACAGTGGAAAACCGGCTTCGATAGGCGTTGCACCAGCGCCGAGGGTTGACTCATTTTGCGTGCTTGTTTGGCTACTTAAGTTGATAGCGGCTGTGATATAGGCTTGTTCATCGCGCTCGATGCTTTGTAATTGGCGCTTGGCATTATTGACATACCATGCTTCATTTTCATCAAGGGCATACAGCTCATAGTGCTGCTCATCGCTTAAGTTGCTCGTTGCCGTATCTGGATCAACTGCCGCGCGGTACCAGTTTTGAGCAAGCGTAGTTTGTTGCTTAGCTTGTGCAACCGCTGCCGCTTGATAATAAAGTTCTTGGTTATTGTTTGATTTAGCCAGCAATATTTCAGCTAGATTAATGGCACTTTGTGTATCTTCAAATTGTTCAAGTGCGGTCATTAATTGCTGCTGACGATAGCTTTGTTCACTTGAAACCTGATTAATTTGTCCAGCAATGATGCGATTAGCTAAATCATCTCTTTGCTGCTGACGAGCGAGTGTCGCAATAGCTAAAGCAGTATCCGTTGAGACAGTTTGCCCATTTGCGATGTGTTGCTCATAGCGGCTAATAGCTTCTTTACTATTGCCTTGCTCGATATGAGCATTGATCAGCGCCTCTGACAGTTCTGGGTTATCAGGGTAGCGTGTTGCAAGCTCTGAGAGCTTAGTAACTCTAAGATTACTATCACTAAAGCGATTAACGTAATTAACTTGAAGTGCTAACCATTGTGATTGCTCTGCATCGGTTGCGTTACTCGGCAGGTGATAGTTTGCAAACCAGCTATCAGCAGTGTTTTTATCGTTGCTTTCAATTAGCCAATTAGCATAAGTCATATGCCAATAAGGGCTCAAGCTTGGGTCACGATTGAGGGCTTTTTTCAGTTGTCTAATCGCATACTGCTGCTCATTAATTTGTTGCCATTGGCTGGCAAGCTCAGCTTGCATTAAAGGTGTTAATGGCTGTGCTTCTAACTCGGTAAGCTTATAAATCACCGTGGCTTTATTGCTAGCTGTGTTGTTGGCAGACAGTCTTTCTAGCTTAGTATTAATACTCAATTGTTCTGTGAGTACATTGATTTGTTCGGTGCGTGCGTTATTAGGAATGTAATCTAAGGTTGCCAATGCTCCTTGATAGTCATTCAACGAACGTAAAAATAGGGCATGGCTATAACGTAAATCTGCATCTAGAGGAAATTGCCACAAGGTTTTTTTATACAGCGCTTTCGCATGATCAACTAAACCCTGTTGCTGGTATAAATTTGCAAGGTCGTAATATAGCCAGCTTTGACGAGGGCTTTGTTTAATTGCCATAAGTAGCACATCAACCGCTTCATCAAGCTTACCTTGTGAAGTTAGTTCGTCTGCTCGAGCTCGCAGTTGCTGTGTTTGTAATAGGGTGTAATCTTCGGTCAGTAGCGCTTGTTGCTGACGAGTTAAGCTATTATAAAATTGATGACTACGAGCATAATTGCCATCTGAGGCCGTTAATTCGAGCATGGCACGCAAAGTAGGCTGTTGCAGAGGATCGTCTTTTAGCACTTGCTTATAGAGATTCATCGCGTTTTGGTATTGCCCAGCTTGTTTGGCAAGTTCAGCGCGGTAAAACAACACGGTATTAGGGTCTTCATTTAACGTATCTGCTAAATCAAGCTTAAGTGCAGCCTGTTTTAACTCATTGCTACTAATGGCCGATTTAGCTTCATCAATGTATTGCCAAAAACGTGCGGTATTGGCGAGACCTTTTAATACCGTTATGCGGTTTGCATCTATGCTGTATTGTTGTGCTTTTTTAAAGTACTGGTAGGCATTGGCATTCCTGCCTTGTCTTAAGTTTAATAAACCTAGGCTATTGTATATTTCAGGATCTTGAGGACGCCCTCGCAGAGCTTTATTGAAGAGCTTTTCTGCCGTATCAAAGTGACGTTTTTCAAGTTCGACACTGCCTTTGAGCCATGCCTGATAAGCAGGATCCGCTTGCTTTTTTTGTTCAGCCAAATGTGCTTTTTTAAAGTCACTAAATTGCAGCTGACCTTTACTGCTTTTAGGGTAGGCAGCAAAGTAGTCTTGATAAGCAAGCTTAGTGTGTTTATTAAGCGGCATGTTTTCAAGCGCTGCAAGCCAAGCAAATTCGGCTTCTACACCATATTGATTGCTGTGTGCATAGTGGCTAAGTAGCTTAATGGCTTCTTTATTCGTTGGGTTCTGTTTTAATAGATGCCTTGCATAGGCAAGCTCAAAACGGCCACTATGAGGGTAGCGTTTCATTAAAGAACGATAACCGCGCAGTGCTTGTTGATACTGACTTGAATCTTGAGCAAGCCAGTTGATGTGCTCAAGCTCATATTCAATATTCGGGTAAGCAGATTTAAATAGGCGGTTGTATATTTGCACTGCTTCGCTGTACTGACCAGCTCTGGCACGAAGCCTGGCTTGTTGAACCACTTCTTTGTCTTGATTATTGACTCGTGCGAGCATAGTTAAGCTTGTTATACACGGATGCGACATCTTACTGAGCTCTGCTAAACGTGCATTGGCTTTATCGACTTCTTTTAGGCTATATAAAACACGCACCTCTGCGCATTGCACTTGGGTGTTTTTAGGTGCAATGCTTTGCAGCTTTTCTAAGCTGTCGCTCATCAATTGATTATCACGCTCAATTTCACCTAGTTGCACTTGGCTAATTAACCAATCAATTGATTGACTATCAAGGTCCTTGTTAACTGCTGCGGATGCACTGGAGCTTGCTAAAACTGCAGCAAGTAGCCACTTTATCGGCATTCATTGCTCCAGTTAGTTGTTAAGGCGCCGTTTTTATCAATACTAAAGCGTTTGTTCAATGCGCTATTACCAAATAAATACAACACGCTGTCGTAATAGCGGCTGGTGGTAAAGCGGGTGTCCATCATAATTTGCTGCTGTAACGCAGTGACAGCTTGTGATGCACTCTCTTCAGCAAGCAGTGGTAATAAAGCAGCAACAAAACCACTTGGGGCATTGCCAGCTGTACTGCCCGTGACGGCATTGGTTTCTAATGGCACTTTGCCTGAAGAGACTATGCTATCAATAAAGGGTTTAAACTGCTTAGCAAGGGCATTTTTATAAGGTGCATCTTCTGCCATCATGCTGGCCCAAAGATAAACGCGGATTGCATTGTAACTACCTGTGGCTGGCGTGCTTTTATCATGATAAAAGCCTTTTTCAACGCTGTAATTAACCCAGTCAGGGCTCATGCCTTTTGGTGCTGTATCTATTAATAACTGCGCCGAGTTATCGTGTAATGTTTGCCAAGGCGAGTGAGGGTATAAATGTGCAAATTGCGCAAAAATAAATAGCGGCGCATAACTTGGATTTAATTTCCAGCTACTGTCTTTTTCAAAGCCTGATGGCCCAGGTAACAAGGTCAGGCCAAGGTTTGGTATCTGCGCGGTTTCTTCACGAATAATGCGCTCAGCAAGCACTGAGCTGAGCACTGCGTAGCGTCTTTCATTCCATAAAATAGCCGCTTGTGACAGGGTATAAGCAATCCATAAATCTGAATCAGAAGCTGGATTAGAATCAATAATTTGCCCTTGGCTTTGTTTAATGCCCCATTGCCATGCTGGTAAACGGGTACTTAAATCACCTTCAGAAAGGTGTACTTCAGTCCATTCAAGTAACTTATCGAAGCTGGCTTTATCATTGGCAAGTAAAGCAAAGAATAACGCATAAGATTGCCCTTCTGAGGTGGTGATGTCGTATTCACTGCCTAAATCAATTACGCGTCCTTCAGGTGTAATGAAGTGGGTTTTAAAGTTATTCCACTGCGGCCAAGCGCTACAGCTTAATTGGGCTAAGGCACTGCTTGAAAAAACAAAAACGAATAGTAAAGAAGCGATAGTTTTCATTATGCCTGATCTCCTTCAGATAAACGTTTTTTGGTCAGTAGCGCAAGCACTCGCCACAACATAAATGAAATAAGTAGTAGTGTAAGTAGCGACAGAATCGCTAACAGGACTGGGCGGTCTGAAAAGTGGAACCAAATAAGTGTATGAATAGGCACATGACCAACAAAATACTGCTCATCTGTTTTAATCGTTTTGATGCCTTGGCTATTGATAATGGCGGAGCTTCCCATTATTTGAGCAGTTTTATCTTCATTTAATAAGGCATCAGTGAGTAGCGCATATGCACTTTCATTACTGGCAATTAAAGATACCACTGAACGGTCTGAATCGAATGGTGACTGAAATCCTGACATCACAGCTAAACGACCAATGCTGCTGATGTTTATTTTAATTTTTTCAGCGCCTTTTGTGTCGTATGCACCATTGTAGATAGCTTGATCAACAATGCGTTGGTTGTTGTTGATAAGCACACTTAGGGCGCTATCTTTGGCAAGGGATGTTAAGAATGAATCAGCCTTACCAATGATAATAATGTCCTTATCGTTTAGCGCTAATTGGTTACTTGGGAATTGAATTTCTAAACGGTGCGCAGGGTAGCCGGTAATAGCGCCTAAATGACCCGCAAAATTAAGCAATAAGCTAATCGCGTTAACCGAGGCGTTAGCTTCCATCACTAAAGTACTTTGGTGTAAATCGGCATATTTTGTAAATGGAAAACCACCACTTGCAAAGGCACGTAAGTTTGGCATGGCAATATAGTGATGGAAGTCACTCACATCAATCGTAGAGCTGCCGTCAATAGCGCCAAATTCACCACCGGCTGGAATGGCACTACATTCACCGGTTTTCACAACAGCAAAGTTAAAGTCATAAGTCAGCTGGTTATTTGTTGTTAAATCTAACCCTGTTAATTCAAAGTCTTGACGAGTTTGAGTTGGATTAAAATCTGATAGAAGCGGCAACAACGTATTGGTTGTTATTGTTTTACCGCCTTCGTTATCAAGAATAAAACCATCCACAAACTTACCGTTGATCAGCATGTTCAAACGCGACAACATGTTTTGTTCAACAGGTGTGTTGCGATAATTCAATGTAATCGGAATACCATTTTCACGCCAAGTAAATAAATCGGGTGCAAAGCGTAAATCTAAACGAACTGGCAGACCGCGATAACCTTCTGACTGCAGTTGAGTAGGGTATTCAATAAACTCATCAAAGCTCACTGGGCGATCAGAGCGCACCCACAGTGGGGCATCGTAGGCTTTTCTAAGTGGTAAATTGCTAATTGCATCAATGGTTGCGCTGCGACCTGTCATCACTTTATAACCAAAGACTAAACCAACAACGGCTTCTTTTAATTGCGCCGTGTCTTTACCTAAAACAAGCAGTACCTTGGCGTAACGGTGAGTTGGGCTGCTGATTATTTCGACTGTTGGTTTATCAACATTAGGGTAATTTAATAAAAAGTCAGGCTTGTTGTCATTGGTGGCAAAAACCACACTATGCTCTGTTGGGGTGGCATTGATTTGCACTGGGAACTGCGCTTTGCGCCATTTTGCTTGCGCGCCAAAAAAGCTTGATAAGGTTGTGGCAGCTTCTAACGTATTTTCATCGGGTTGTGATGCAAAAACGAATGGCAAAGTGACCTTATTGTAGTCGCGAGAGTCAAAAAATGGTGCAGGGAAATACTCTAACAAGCTTTCAAGTGCCAGTGCTTGACGGTCAATAGAAATACGGCTGCTTTTACTCAGCTCAGCCCAAATTGCATTACTATAATCATCCTGACAAACCATGTCGTAATAACCCACTAACTCAAAACGAATTTGGTTAAAGTCTTTAATTAATTTAGGGTTAAGCACGATGCTACGCTCAGCGACAGTGCCGATAGGCGTGTTCTTATCATCGATAGGCAACACAGTAACAAGATTTTCATTTAAGAAAATTTTTAAATGTGACACACGACCTATCAGGGATGGTGACGTGGTATATGAAAAATCGAGGGTTAGTTTTTTACCTAACTTATCAAGACGGTTCGTAAAATCAACGCGGGTACTATTGCTCACACCATCAAGTTTAAACTTGCTTAATCCAAGCTTTTCAAAGCTTAGCGTCATGCTTTCAATTGGCGCTTGTTCAGGATAACCATGATCAAAAATCGCTTTATTAGAAAGAGGCTCAGCACTTATCGCCCAGCCAGATAAGCTGAGTGTGATAACAGCGAATAACAAGGTTAAAAAAGTTCTTATCATGATGTTTTTAGTACTTTTGTTGGTTTTTTGGGTAATAACGACGCCACAAAGTACAAGACTCTTGATGCAAACGCAATCGCGGGTCTTAATTCATTTGGGGCATGGAAAATCAAGTTCTTAAAGCCTTTAATACTGGTATAAAAAACGTGAGAAAAGCTATACGAAGGCTTGTCGTGTTTAAAGTTTTCTTGCCAATCAAGCCAAGCATCAGCACGTGAGAAAGTGCATTGAATAAAGGCTGTTTGTTTTTCTAAATCTAAATCTCTGAGGGTCAGACCCAACTGCTTATCGCGGGTGTTACAAATATAGGTCGGGAATGAAAACTGTTTCAAGCCACGACTCATTAGCAGCTCTACCTTATCATTTACACGGCACAGATGATTGTGTTCAGTTTCAAGACCAACGCCATTATTTGAGTAGTCCGTAATTTTCACTTTAATGGTGCGGCCATTGGCTAGGCGAATAGCCGCAGGGAAATTTGCTTTGATACGGTGTGAGCTACGTACTTGTTTCGCTTCAGCGGCAACAGCCACAGCAGCACCCAAAATTATCACGTTATAGCTTGCCCACAGCATACTAATGACGAGTACGCCTATTTGTGAACTATCGCCGAAAAGCAATCTAAATACGCCGTAGGTCATACCTAACACGTTAACCAGTAACAAGATTATATAAGGCTTCGAAATCGTCCAGTCGTAGTGATCTTGCTTGTTTAAGCCACCTTTTTCGGTCACGTTAAACTTGCCCTTATTCGGGTTGATAAGCGCAACTGTAGTGGGTTTTAAAATATACCAAGCAAGTACTGATTCATAAACTTCGCCCCAAAATGAATAGCGGTACTTTCCTTGAATTCGGGAATTGGTGATTTTTACCTGTAACAGCGTTGGCACAATATAAAGAAAGATAGCAACAAACGGTGCATAGATAATTTGCGCATTGAAATAAATTAATGCCAGCGGCGCGGTTAAAAACACAATGCGCGGGATACCCGATAAAAAGTGCAACATAGCGTTTAAGTAACACAGTCGCTGTGCAATATTTAAGCCCTTACCAAACAGTGGGTTATCTAATCGGAATATTTGCGCCATGCCGCGTGCCCAACGAATACGCTGGCCAACGTGGGCAGATAAGCTGTCAGTGGCAAGGCCTGCAGCTTGCGGAATATTAATGTACGTTGTTTTGTAGCCTGCGCGCTGCATTCTAAGCGCGGTATGGGCGTCTTCTGTGACGGTTTCTACCGCAAAACCACCAATTTCTTCAAGGGCACTACGCCTTAACACAGCACACGAACCACAGAAGAAGGTTGCATCCCACATATCATTACCATCTTGGATTAAACCATAAAACAGCATGTTTTCATTAGGGATTTTTCGATGGTTCTTTAGATTGCGCTCAAATGGATCGGCAGAGAAAAAGTGGTGAGGTGTTTGTACTAAACACACTTTACTATCATTGATGAACTGCCCCATTGTCATCTGTAAAAATGAGCGAGCAGGGATGTGATCACAGTCAAAAATAGCGATGTAGTCACCATTCGTTACTTTCATCGCATGATTCATGTTACCGGCTTTGGCATGTTTGTTATCAGGACGAGTTAAATAACCAACACCAATTTGCTTTGCAAATTCTGCAAATTCAGGGCGCTTACCATCATCTAAAATATAAATATTTAGCTTATCTGCAGGCCAATCAATACTTTGCGCAGCAATCGTGGTGGGTTTTACTACCTCTAATGGCTCATTATAAGTCGGAATATAAATATCAACTGTTGGCCAGTTTGCTGTGTCTTTTCCTAATGCAATGGGCTTGCGGTGCAGTGGATTGATGGTTTGGAAGAAACCTAAGATCAGAACTAACCAAGCGTAACTTTCAGCAAGCAATAAACCAATCCCGAGTGCAAGGGCTAACGGGTCCCCCCAGTTCAGGGTATCTGTGTAGCGCCACCATAGATAACGTGTTGACGTTGTCACAGATAGGGTGATCATCACAATGGTTGCTATTTGTCCTTCAACACGTCTGAGTGAATAAGCAACCACCAAAATTAAACTAATGAACACTGCTTGTGCTTCAATACTAAATGGTACGGTGATAAAAACAGCTACAGCAAAAATAAGTAGGGTTAAAAACGCGACTTTTAAGGTGCTATTTTGCCAAATGGATGAGCGACTCACCGCTTTATATGATTTAGTTTTGGTTTGTTTTTTTGCGACTAACCAAAGTACTTTAAATGAGCGTACAAGCTTGCTGTCTGCCAGTCTTAATAAGCGTGCAGAGCGTGTTATTTTGCGCCAAGTTTTACGCTGTTCAATGGTTATGTGCTGCTGTGAGGTTGTGGTGGTGTTGAATAGCGCAAGATAAATACTTTGCAATACAATTCGAACACAGTTACTCGGTGTCAAAACAGGTTGAGATACATGGGGGTATAAACGCTGTAATTTATGTTTAATTTCTCGTTTTTTGTTGTTATCTAATTTAATAAATAATGACAAAAAAAGCACAAAGAAAGGCAGTAAAAATGCACCCAACAAGCTCATTTTATGTTGATTGTAATAACCATGAAACTTAATGAATACAAACCGTACAAGCGGCTTGGTTAAAACTAAGCTTAATAGCACTTTTAATAAGCGTTGCGATACACTTACAGAACTTATTTTATTGCTCATTCTGACTCGCACGGCTTACAAGCCAACCTGCTAGCGTTTCAAAATCGTCATTAGCAACGCTATACGGTGCACAGTTAATCGCCACATTGCGAAACGCGGTGGCTTCTTTGATCACTTCATCTTTGTTGATATATAAAGGCGCAATTAACGGCAGTTCACTTTGCCAAAGCTGCAATAGATCTGATTCAAGCTCAGAGGCAGAGTTATATTTATTAGTTAAAAAGTAATGCTGCCATGATGACTCTGCCTGTTTAAGTGTGTTTAAACGCTTGAAAGCAAAGCTGTGACAAATAGCATCACAATTAATAATCTCAAGGAATATATCGTCTTCATTTAGCGGGTAGCGATGCACATCGACATGGGCAGGGCAGTCAAATAAAAACCAGCTGTCATCGCTGTCATTAAGTTGCTGACAGCTCTCGATAATGCTCGAAAAGTCTAAGCCTAAGTTCGAGCGGCTACCATAAGGTAAAAACCTTACACCATCGTTATCTTGGTGGAACTGCTCACATGCTGAAGCGAAGTCTGGGTAATCGCTCCAGCCAAGCAGATGCTCCCAGGCAAGTCCAAGGTGTAGGCCTAAGTCGCCTTTAGGGTCTAAATCGATGGCATACACAGGCACATTTGATTTTCTTAAGGCGCAAGCAAGATTGGCCACAATCGATGTTGTACCTGTCCCGCCTTTAATTCCTTTTAAAAAAATCCGCTTCATTTATGAGTCTTTATTGCGCTTTTGTTAATTTTTTTAGTGCTCTGTGTTTGTGTCGTTGCTAATGCAATATCGTTAAGCAAAGGGTATTTTTCAATCGTTTTGCGATTTTTTTCGACATCAACAATTTCAACATAATCTGTTTCCTTGCCACCAAATTGACGTAACAACTTCTCAATATCATATTGAGTTAAGGTGTGTGAATTTTTTACTGCAAAGTCATTCATCTAAAAAACCGTAATGAGAAAAATTAGCTTAAAAATGTTCACGATCCATGGACATAATTTGCATTATATATAGAATAGCGTTTAAAACTAGTACTAAAGTATCTTTTTTAAGGGTTTGTTAGTGCCTCATTTAAATATTACAGGACTAAACGGAGCTTTCTCTGAGCTTAAGCGAGGCGCAAATTATGCTTTACTTGCCCCGCTAGATAATCAGCTATTAGAGTTAACAAGGCATCTTTTAACCAATCATAAAGACTCGGTTTTTTTGCTCTCTGAACAAGTCGAACTATTTTTCGAAGGAGAGGGAAGCGAGTTATTGTTCACTTTGTTCGAACAAGGGGTACTACGTCCTTTCCATTTACATCATAATGAGAATGTATCAAAAAGTTTGCATTTTTCCCGTGGTGTTATTAACGAAATAAAACAGTATGAGCAACTAAAAAACAGTACGGTTATCGTGCATGTCGATTCAGAGCAGTTAGTTTCCTTGAATGAGCAACAGCTTGGTGAAAAACTCAAGCTTTATCTGGCTTTGTCACAGTCAAAAAATGTCACTTTAGTGTTTTTAATGTCAGGAGCCCATGTCAGTGAATTGAGGCGCCAGTTGTTAGCTTTAAACCGTTTCTTTGACGGCTTAATTTACATGACTCAAGAAGCATCTATCCGTACCCTTGAGTATGATTATTGGTGCCACAAAGAAGGTGTCATTGCTGGACGCTCAGTCAATTTGCAGCTTTATGATGGTCAGCTTGCATTAATTGAAGAAGAGCAAGAAGCCGATGAAAAGTCGCAGCCAACGGCTCAAGATTTTGATGAAGACGAGGTATGGCTAACTCGCAGTGCTGTGCCTGAGGGGACAAAGCTCCCTGTTTTTTATAAAATTATTGATGACAATGATGCTCTTTTTTCTAAAGGGCTAACTAAAAAGTCAGCGACCTTAGTATTTGCCGTTAGCCGCTACACTGATTTAAAAGTATTAGCCAAAGATTGCTTCTCTCTTCGTAAAAAATGTGGTCGTCGGTTGAAATTGGTTATTCAAAATGTTGATGGCATTATTCGCCATCAAGATGAGTGCCTATTTTTAACCTTAGGGGTTAATCTTATTTTATATAGTTATTCTGAGCCTTCGCGATTACTGTCACAAATTCAGTCAATTCAAGGGTTTCAGTTTTCAAGACCCCTACCAAAATCGATTGATGATGTTCTAAAATACAGTGAAAATGTATTGGCTAAAGGGTATTTACCTCCTGTTAAATTCGCAGAGCAGGTTGCGAAGCATAGTGATTCTGCTGCCAACCTTGGCGTAAGCGGCGTACTTGTTTTGATGCAGCTTTTGCCACGTATTGATGCGATACACCCATTGCATTTATTCCATGTAAAGCGCGAAGGGGATATTTTTAGTTTTGCTGATGGTACGGTTTATCTTTACCTACATGCTTGTCGAGAACACGATGTTGAAAGCGCAATTAAGCATTTATTTAAATTACAGGTGAGTGACTTCTTTATGTCAAAAAATGTCATTGCTGATCATTTTTATATTCAGCAAGAATGTCGCCGCATGCAACGTCATTTTGCTAATACTGAAATAACAGACTTTACTCAGCAATTACAAGAAAATGTAAGCTATATTTTTGACGCAAAAGCATCAGATATAGCAAGTTTAAACACTGAAACACCGGAATTTAAAAAAGTGATTCGACCTATATCCGAGCCAGTAAAAGTGACCTTAAAAGGTGAACTATCATGAGCTTAAATCAGTTTTTTATAACTTTTATCATCGCAATGTTAATCGGCATTCTGCTGAGTAATACAGGTAAGTTATTGTTTAAAAAAGCAGTCGTGCTATACCGAAAACTAACATTTAGGCATGTATTATTAACGCCTTATACGCCAAGACGACTCAAAAAGGATAACAAGTGAGGCTTTCAGGATTAGGTTTTTGGAATTTATATTTTTTAGTTAAGTTTGTTCTGTATAGCCGAGGTGATATTTCGTTTGATTTATTTGCAAACTTAGCTTTTTTTGCATTTCTTGCTATCTCTTTTCAACATATTTGGTTGGCTCGCATTAAACAGATTCTGAGTGTGGTAATTGGTGTTGCCTTGTTGTATCACGATTCATGGTTGCCCCCGATTTCTCGGCTCACCAAGCAAGCTGGCAATGTACAAGATTTTAGCATCGGCTATTTTTTTGAGATCACGTCGCGCGTTATTAGTTTTGATTTGATTTTTGCGCTTTTCGCTTTGGTGGTTTTTTATTGGTTTACTGTAAAGTGGTTACGTTATACCAGTATTTCTATTATTGGTTTTCTTTATGCGTATTGGCTCGGTGGGTCAGCTGCAGATAATGAGGTTCCACCTCAGGTTGCAACCAATAGCCACGTTGTACAAAAACAAGTTCCCGTTTTAGTCTCTGACACTGCAGCGCAAAAGACGCCAGATCAACAGTTACAAGACTTTTACCAGCAGCAAAATTTATTACAAAGTCAGTTCCCAAATGCATTTAATGGCCAACCATTTGATGTCGTTGTATTGAATATTTGCTCTTTAGCGACAGCAGATTTAAACGCCATCGGTGTCGAACCCCGTAATCTGTTTGCTGATTTTGATATTTTGTTTAGCCAATTTAACTCAGCAACGTCGTACAGTGGTCCTGCTGCAATTCGTTTATTACGAGCAAGTTGTGGGCAGACAAGTCAAGAGCAACTATTCAAACCGGTTGACGAGCAATGCCAACTATTTACTAATCTTGCTGAACTTGGCTATAAAACCAGTGTGGCGCTAAACCACGATGGTCATTTTGATGACTTTATAGGTTTGATCAGGCAGTACGGCGGTGTGTCTGTGCCGAAACTGGATTTTAGTCAATTTAGTGCCGCGCAATATGGTTTTGACGGCAAACCGATTTATTCTGATGCAGATATCCTTACTAATTGGTTGAAAAAGCAAGGTTCTAGTGAGCAACCTAGAGCTCTTTATTACAACACCATTAGCTTACACGATGGCAATCAAATTGCGGGTCGCGAACGGATGAATAGCTTGGCAAGTTATCCGCTTAGACAGCAGCGCTTATTTAGCGATATTGATAAGTTTATAACTGAGTTAGAAGCACAAGGTCGCAACGTGCTGTTGGTGGTTGTGCCAGAGCATGGTGCGGCACTGCAAGGCGATAAACTACAATTTTCTGGATTACGTGAAATCCCGAGTCCATCGATAGTGTCGGTGCCTACGGCAGTAAAATTCATCGGGCCTGACATTAAACATAATGGGCTTAATGTTGTTGATGAGACAATGAGCTATTTTTCTCTTTCAGAATTAATCAATAACACGATGAAGCTCGATTTGTTCACAGGGACGGTACCCATTAATCGCGTGCTTGATAATTTACCGACCTCAGCCAAGGTCGCCGAGAATCAAGATACGGTTATGATGTACATAAAAGGGCAGCCTTACATTCAGTTGGATGGGGGAGAGTGGACCAAGTATCCGACTAATTAAGTTCTTTTGTCCAAAATTGTTTACAATAGACTACCCAGTTGCAGGGAGTTAGCGTATTATTCTCATACTATAGGTTCCCGTTTTTTGAGGATGTAATGCGTTTAGATATCCACTGTGCTGACCGAATTGGTATCGCACAAGAGATTCTCAATATCTTGGTGAGTTACCAGGTTGATTTAAAAGGCATCGAGGTAGATTCGGTTAATTGTCGAATGTACGTCAGCTTTCCGCCTATTGAATTTGAACAATTCCAAAAAATCATGCCATCTATCCGTTTGATAGATGGTGTGAAAGACGTTCGTACGACTGCATTCTTACCTTCTGAGCGAGAGCATAATGAGTTAAATACATTACTGCGTGCCTTACCTGATGGTGTTATATCTATTGATGCTAAGGGCTGGGTGCGTTTATGTAATGATGCTGCGTGTCGTGATCTGCAATTATCTGAAAGCGAAGTGATTGGCGCTAACATCAATAACTTGCTTAAAGGTTTTAACTTTACGCGTTGGCTTGAAGGCAAAGAAGTTCTTGGTCAAACTACCCGAGTTGAAGTCGCAGGTGAGGACTTTATTGCTGATATTCTGCCTATTTCAGTACCACAAGGTGCTGAAGGGGATGTGTTAGCCGGCGCTGTAATCAACATCAAATCACAAAGTCGCCTAGGTCAACAAGTCAGTGCGTTTCGTCGTTATGGCCAAGAAAGCTTTGCAACCATCCATAATTTTAGTACTGCAATGCGCCGTGTGGTTCGTGAAGCGCGTAAAATGGCACAGCTTGAAGCACCAATCCTGATTACTGGCGAAACCGGTACTGGTAAAGAGTTACTTGCTCGTGCTTGTCATTACGCCTCAAACCGCTCAGTAAAACCATTTATCGCTCTGTCGTGTGCTTCATTGCCTGATGATGTCGCTGAGTCTGAGTTATTTGGTTATGCAGGCTATGAAGAAAACGCGGCACCAAAACGTGGCGTTTTAGAGCAAGCTGATGGTGGCACTGTGTTTTTAGACGAAGTTGGTGAAATGTCGACTCAGTTGCAAACTAAGTTACTGCGTTTTTTACAAGACGGTACCTTCCGAAAAGTGGGTGATGAAAACGAAGTAAAAGTAAATGTGCGTATCGTAGCTGCAACACAAAAAGACTTACCTGCAATGGTGCAAGAGGGGACATTTAGAGAAGATCTCTATTACCGAATTAATGTTTTAACCTTAGAGATTGCCCCATTACGTGATAGAAAAGCTGATATTGGTCCGTTAGCAGAGCACTTTATTCAAAAGTATGCCCAGCAAAATGGTCATTCTGTGCCAGTGATGTCTGAAGATTGTTTACGCTTTTTACAAGATTATCCTTGGCCGGGTAACGTGCGCCAATTAGAAAATGCGATTTATCGTGCTGTGTCGTTGTTAGATGATAACGAACTGCGTATTGAGCACTTGCAGTTACCGACATTTACTCATGATCTAGGTTATCTTGAGTCTGACTTTGAAGGAACCTTAGACCAAGCGGTTAAACGTTTTGAGGCGACATTACTTCGCAAGCTTTATCCTGCTTATCCAAGCTCTCGTCAATTAGCGAAAAGGTTAGGTTTGAGCCACACCGCAGTGGCAAACAAGCTGCGCGATTATGGGATTAACCGTAAGACAGTGAAGGTTTAATTATATAGCTTAATTAAGCAAAAAAGGCTTAGGTAAAACCTAAGCCTTTTTCTTTTCGATTAAAAACTATTGCTTGGTACCCATGTCTTTGGTAACACCATCAATGGCGATACTTTTTATACCTTCATCGTCGAACTTAATAACAACACTGATGTTATTGCGGGCAAAAAAGTAGTCTCGATTATCAAGGCTGATAACATAATCACCTTTGACTGAATCGCTGAATTTGCGCTTTTCGAGTTTTAGGGTGTGATCAGCAATCTGCCAGTTGAAGCCTTCAATAAAGCCATTATTAAATTCCTGAACCCATACCTGTTGCTCGTCTTTGCTGAGTGTAATCGCCACTGAGTATGACTCAGGTAATGACATATCATAACTTTTATCACCAATAGTGAACTTTTCAGCATCTTGTTGCCAAGCAAAGCCAAATTTAAAGGCTTTTTCAACACCCGTTGGGTACTTTAAGGTTCCATCCCCAGCAAAGTTAAAATCTGCAAAGGCAGAGCTGGTAAATAAACTGGCTGAGAACAGAGTGACCAAACTAAATAATTTCATTAGGTTATTCTTTTTTTATACTAATATATGCACAGATTAGAGCAGAAAATTCGCCTTAGCAATATGCTGTGATACACTTTGTTCATTATCAACTGGTTAGACCTTTACTGTGAACCTCTATTTTCGACTAATACTGCTGTTTTTTAAAATTAAACGTAATCGTGATTATCAACAATTACTAGACACGATTGATATTGAATTCAAAGCGTTACCGACCGATTGCGATATTAACTTTCATCTGACCAATTCTCGCTACTTAGCAATGATGGATCTTGCCCGTACTTGGATGACTGAGAGAGTGGGCTTGCTAAAGCACATTATGAAGCGCCGCTGGTTCCCAATCGTTAACGCGACAGCTATTACCTACATTCGTGATATTAAACCAATGCAAAAGTACACCGTTAGTACACGCTTGGTTGGTTGGGATCATAAATACTTTTACATTGAGCAAAAGTTTCACTCTGAACGAGGCTTACATGCGATTGCTTATGTGCGCGGTGTATTTAAACGTAAACAAGGTGTTGTCAGCGTTGAAGAGATGCTTGAAGTTGCAGGTTTTAGTGGCGTAGCACCTATTTTGCCCGCAGAAGTGATGCACTGGAAAGAGATGTTAGAACAGAAGAAACTCACAAATAAGTGATACCTCAGGTTAGTTAAAAAAATGCCAGCTAAGCTGGCATTTTATGGCTTTATAAACAGTTTACTCTGCTGCGCAAACTGCTTCACTAACAAACGTTAAGTCGTTTACGTGTGCTGGGCCATCCATTACGAATGTCGCTTCAGCGGTATTTTGATCTAAGGTATAAATTTTCGCGTTTTCGCCGTTTTCTCTACCTGATATGTAAATTGTACCGTCATCTGCAATCGCAATGCCTGACGCCCAGTTTACACCGTGCTCACCGATTTGAGTTAACTCAAGGCTGCCTTCATCTAATGTGTAAAGTGCTTTACCAGTTAATACGTAAAGTACGTTGTAGTCACTTGAATAAGCGATGTCGCCATCAGAGAATGAGTCGCCTTCATACGAAAGCTTACCTAATACCGTTTTCTCGCCTGTAGTTAGGTCAAAATCATACATGTATGTCTTGCTTGTCGCACGTAAAGACAGACCGTCTGCAGTCACTGTTGAGCGGTAAATTGGGAATGATGTCGCATCTGCAACCTCAGCTTGCGTGTCGGTAGCTAAATCTAAGCTATAGATTTTTGACGCTTTGCTGCTGCTATCAAGCTGCTCCATGAAGTACAGCATACCGTCTTTGCTAGCAATATTTGATGCTGTATTGTTTAGACCAGCAACAACCGTTACAGCGCTTGATTCTGGGTTAAAGTGATACACATAGCCTTCAGTCTCAGAACCAAAGTTATTAATACCATATAAACCGGTTACAACTGCACATGGTTCAGGTACCTCAGTTACTACGACGTTATCGATGAATGCACCTACTGAATCAGATGTACCCGCGCCTGCAAAGCTCAACACTGAGCTTGCGCTGTCAGCTTCAACTGTAAAGCTGTATTTAGTCCAGCCTTTTGTGCTGCTGTTGACAACTGCTAATGATTCACCATTCCATAAAACTTCTGCTTTGTTTGTTTCTTCATTACCTACTACACGCGCAGAGTAATAAAAGCTCAATTCGTACTTTTTACCAGCTGCTGTCGCAAGAGCTTGTGTGATGCTGTAGTTAGATCTTGAATCTAGCTCAATGTGCTGCTCACCATCTTGTGCTGGAATAATCCCAAGTTTATTCGTTTGAATTTCAAATCTAGCGTTAGCGCTTCGAGTCCAACCAGGAATTGCATCAAATAACTGCCATTGACCATTGTGATCGGTCACTGTATCTGTATTTTCAAATGATCCGTTTTCTACTAAATTTGTGCCTGCCATTGCAATACCTGACGCAATAGCTAAAGGTAATAATGCTAGTTTAGTAACCAAGCTTTTCATGACACTCTCCGTTATGTGATTAACATAAAATTAATATTGAATAGTATAATTTTACTGCTTTAAAAGGCTTTTGTTCAATTAAGGAACAAGCCGTATTTGCGGTGATTTTACGTTTAATCGGTTAACTTTATGATTTGTAAAAGCTTGTTTTTTGATCGGAAATTTCTGATTTTTCAAGATTTTTTTACAGCTCAAAAAAACCAAACCCTTAAGTGTTAGGGTTTGGTTTTGGCTCTAATTCTAAAGTTAGTCCTGGTTTGACTTGTTCGCGAACCATCCAGACTTTTGATTGCGACTGAGTTTACCTAGTAGCTTAATCGCTCTTTCTAAAGTGATGCGTTGATCTGCAATATCACGATAAATTTGATTTGCGCGCTTTTTGCGTTTTACGGCAGCGCCAGCATCTAAAAATGATTCGATTAGTTGATTAAAGTATTTAACAGGTAATGATTGCTGTTGTTCCTGTTGTTGACTAGATTCATCTTCTTCTAGCTTTTCTAATAGGCTTGATATTTCTGCTTGGCAAAACTCATTTTGCGCAAGATGAGTTTTCTTTAAAACGGCTAACTGTTGTTTCATGTAGTCTATATCTATGAAATTGAAAGCAACAATCATGTTTAGCGTGGTAAGTGCTGTACGAAACTCTTTTGCTGAGCAGCGTTCATCAAATAAATGGCGTATGATTTGATGTATTTTCTGCCATTGTTGCCACGCATACACGTAGTTTAAACCCGCACCTTTAATGTTTTGCATGCCTACAATAACTTGATGTGTATTTGGCAGACCTAATTCGGCGATTGAAGTCGTTAGTTCATCAGCAGATAAATTACTGTTTTCATGCACTGTTAGTTTAGATTTAGTTATAGCTAATAAGCGCTCTTTTATTTCATTCGCATTACCAGCCATATTTTCTTGCAAAGTAGCCAATGCGTTTCGTTGAAACAGGTGACGGAAATTACACAAAATAACACTTATTTGTGAGTCTGAAATATCACCCAAAATTTCTTTTACACACGCTTTATTTAGTGTCCCTTCACTCAACGACATTAATTTATCAGCATTAGCGTGCCCAAAAGCATGTGCAAAACGAGCCTGGACTTGCTCTGTTGTGAGCAAGTTAAGTTGCACCTTCAGGCTTTCGAGATCTTCAATATCATTGTTTTCAATAAGCTTATCAATTCGTTCTGTTAGGGCATGAATAAAATAACTATAAAAGCCATCAACGTTGCTGCCTATCACTACAATTCGGTCAAAACGTAAATCATGGCTCAAAATATTCGCGAATACCTTCGAACGTGCAACACGGTCATTACGATTATTAATCAATGCAATGACTTGTGTTTTGGGGCAATCATTAAGCCTATAAAGGTCAAGTCTTCGCCAATTTTCGAGCGTTGCTAAACGTTCATTAGCAGACATACTATTTACAAAAGACTGCTCTAAATTGTTTATAGGGGCGCGAGGAAAGTGTTGTAATACGCCGATGTCAGGAATAATTCGCGCAGAGGTCTCTTTAAAAACATAGTCTTTACTGAGGCCAATGTGTTTGGCCATTTTGCATACTAAAGCAATATTTGCTGGATGCTCTTGGTATGGATAAAGCGCCCGAATATCATCAGTAATTTGTAAACCATCAGCCCAGTGTACTTGAATTAGGTTAGAATTTTTCTGTTTTGCATTAGTATCAAGTAGCGGCGCCATATTCTGTTCGCTAGTGAATACTAAACTTTTTTCCCCAATGAAATGGCTTGTTTCATTGGCAACATCAATACCTGTTGGCCCTAATATATCTTCATGATCTGGGTATGCATTGGTGATAGTTGAAAAGTTGTCTTGCATCCAATTGCGTAAAATTCTCACATAGCGTGGGGTTAAGCCCATGCATTCCCATAGAAAAACATCAGCTTGTACATTTTTTGCAAAATGTAAAACATCACTTTGCTCCCAAATACTGGCTTTATCAAAAGGTCTAAACAGGGGAATTTCGAATTGTTCACCACTTGCTCTGGCATAGATCATAGTTGCCTCGCAACCCGTCGTTTTACTAACGACTTTTAATGTGAGGCTACTAAATAACGCTGCTTTTAAACGCTCAGTTCCTGATTTTCCTCGTGTACCCCAACCCCCAATTGAAACAGGAATTTGAGCTCTATCAGACTTTATTTGGCGGCTTATCTTCACATGTCTTGCCCAAAAGTAGGCAATAAAGCTAAGCACAAAGAATATAAGCTGGCCTATGCTATTTTGGTAAATCGAATACGCATACTCTTTAAAGCTAGACCAAATATTAAACAGAAAAGGTGTAATTGCGAGCTTGTTGTATAAATGACTGATACTTGCTTCAACGGGGAAGGTGACATCTAGCACGCTGCCATATTGCTGAAATTCCAGCTTAAATCCTTTCTTTTGTAGTATTTCTAAAAAGTGTCTTTGCTCAACTTCAGAGCCATTACGCAACTCGTTTAATTTTTCAAAGTTAAACGATATCCAGCTATAACAGTAAAGTCGTTTAAAAAGGCGCTTTGGAGGCGTGACTATTAGAATACCATCGGGGGTGTAAGTTTTTGCCGACGTTTTTATGTGGTCTTGAGAAAGGCTACTTAATAGAAAGTCGAGTAATGGTAAGTGTTCACGAGCGCTAAATTGTTGTTCATCAAAGCGTGGTTCGCCAGGAACTTCCGTTTGACTAATTTCAGCCACTGTACTGCTAGGCACATGCATAAATGCACTCGGTTTTCTTGCTTGTAAGTGATTGTAGCTTTGGCGTTTATCAGTACTGGGTGTTTTGAATTCATGCCATAGTCGCCAAAAACGAAAGCCACGCTTGTAGCCATGCTGCACTTGCCATGATTTGTTATGCGCATTGACATTGTAGGCTTCGAAATTTTGTGCCTGATTGCTTAATAGCCGACCAAGAACTTGTTCATCCCAATCGGCTAAATTTAGATTATTTTGGGCGCTTAAGTCGACTTCCAACTGAGCCACTTGCTGCTGGTGCATAAAGCTGACAAGTTGTTCCCGTACTCGGCTGATAATTCGACGAATAGCGAGGCTCGGTTCATTTTCTAGGCGCTGATTTAAAAATTCCACAAACGATTTAAATAGGCTATTCGTTTGCTGCTCTGTCTGACAATCCACTTGCAGATTAAACATGATGCGAGGGCTTAATTCGAGTAACAAGCGCTTTTCAGCAAAGCTAACTGTTGCTTTTAATTGTTGCTGCCAAATTTGCAATCCTTGTCGGTGTTCACTAAACCGTGGATCGGCTAATTGTTTAATGAGGGTTAATCGTACAGCTTGCTGTGTTTCATATTGTAAACCCTCTAAGACAAGCTGTTGTGAGCATGACCAAGGTAACACTGCACATTGCTCGTAGACACTTTGTCTTACTCTTGGATATGGATGTTTTGCAAGTAAAAATAATAGTTTAACGTTAACCTCACTGAGGTTAAGTTGTTTGCTTATAATGCTAGCAAAGGCACTGAGTAAAAATAATTGCCTGCGGTCAATTTGCGCGCTGTCAGGTAGCTCCAAATCGATATGAGAGCGCATAAAGTAGCGTGTGAATGTTGGCCTTAAATTAATTAAGATTTCTAAAATATCGACCTTTGCTGCATGCGGTGTGGTAGGCTTTTCAAGAGAATGCAGCAGGTTTTCAACTAAATCTGCATTAAAGTCAGGATCATCCACATATTCACTGAGTAGTTGCACTTGATTAGCCAAAGCGCGAAAAATTGAATTGCGAATTGCTTCATTGTCCGTTTTTTCTAATAACGATAGGAAGAAGCTTTCTAAATTCAGGTTCAGCCATGACTGTGCAATTTCGTCAGCATGAATGCGCAAATATCGATTTGCTAAATCGCCGAGTTTCCCGATTAAAAATTTCAGTGATTGTTCAAGTTCGGAGGTTTTATCTTGGTAGCGATTAATCATTGCACCTTCGTCAAACCAGCGCTGAAAAGCCTCTTGATCTTTTTTGAGCTGTATACGGTCTGCACCTAAAATATATGCGTAATCAAGAATGTGAAACTCACGCTCGGCCTTTAACTCGGCATGGCTTAAGCGCTCTACAAAACGGCGATGATCGGTATCAAGTTTAAGCAGCTGATTCTGTAAAGTGTCAATTTTGTGTGTCAAAAAGGCAATTGCTTGCAGCAAAAGCCAATCATCTTCATCGTCGTCATCAGGTTGGTTTTGTATCAGCTCCCATTGGCTTAATTCATCAACCAGCTCACGATATTTTTGACGGTATAAATCTAACCAAAAACTGGCAATATCCGCAAAAAGCAATGTTTCTAGACGTTGTTTAAGTTGTTTACTGCTCATAATCACTGTGCTCTAGCAAATGGTTAAGTTGAAGTGCAGGGAAAATAATTTCATCATGAGCAAAAGGTGCAAAGCCGGTGTGCTGGTTATTACCCGATGAAAACTCGACACTAATATTATGATTGTTCCAGACCCAGTCTTGCTGCCAACTAAGTTTCAGCCAGCCATTTGTGAAACTGCCTAAATTAACTTGTTTTTGCCATGCAAAGCGAGTGATGTATTGCCACGTCGCAGTGGCTCTATGATCGTCAGCAAAGCGATAGTAGCTATCTAGGCCAACTTGAAAAATGTGGCCATGATAATATTGATTCCAACTTGAGTTGAATTTTAAGTAATCGAGACTTAACCAATCATCATTAGAGCCAGAAGAGACGCCAAAATTAAGGTAGTTATCAACCCAAGGTTGATAACGGTACTGGTAATAACTCAACCAGCCAGATGCATGATTTTCACGGTAGAAGTTGAAAATGCTCGAGTTGAGTTGCTCATCTGCTAGGTAATCATCTAAATCTGCGCTGCTATAGCGAATATAAGGGGTTACTTGCCATTGGTGACGGTGCACGGTATCGCGCTGCCAGGACTGACCAATACTGATACTTGCATCTAATGCATACTGAAGATCAAAGCTGTCATGACTAGGTTGCCAACGTGAGTTGATTTGTGTGTCGATATACCATGGGCTGTTTTCATCTTGCCAAGAGTGGTATCCATTTATGGCAAAAATATCAGCTTGGGTATCGCTCAGTGAGTAATAGCCTTCTAATTGATACCAGTGGTTATCATCATTGACTCGTAAGCGGGCACCTATATCTATTTCTTCACGGGCAGGAATATCTTCGGCACTTTGGAAAATTGTTTGCTGATCGTAGCGAATAAATCCCTGCCAATTTAATTCATCACTATGCAAGTTTACCTGCTCATTGATGATAGATGGCTGCTCTGGGGCTTGATAAGTGATCAGTTCAGGCAGCAAGGTTTTTGCTTGTGAATAAGGCGAAATTTTATTGCTTTGCTCACTCAGCTGCCAGCTATATAGGCGTACGTACTGCAACTTATCAGCAGTAACTTCAACCTTACCCGCAGGGTGGAAGAACCGCCTTTCTGTGCGCTTAAATTCATTCATTTCTTCTAACTTAATGAGTCTGTCAGCAGGTAACTTGGCCATTAAAGGCGTATCAGGTGTCACAGTGTAAAAGAGTAACGTTGTTGGCAGTGCTAAGTGTTGCCAGCGACCTGCAATATATTGCTCAGCTTCGATTGTTAGATGCTGCGATAGATAGGGGTTCAACCACCTGAGCGAAATGATATTGTTATCCAATTCACGTTTGTTAAATGTGAAAGGAATGCTTTGCTGTTCAGTGACTGACCAAATCTTTTGAACACTTGCTAATTGCAATGACAGGTTAGCAACATTTGCACGCGCCAACTCAGCAGTAGAGAAGTTAAATTTAAAACGGATCTGTTGCCCTTCAGTTTGTGCTAAATCAATGTTTAATGTGTGGAATGGGCGCAGTAGAATGCCTTCATTGGAACCTGCCTGTGTATTAAGCAGTGTAAAACGATCGGCAAAACTGCTTTGCGCAGTACTTTGCATATCAAATAATCGCGTACCAGCAAAGTCGAGCAAACTATCTAATGGCTGCCATTGACCATAACTTTCTATTCTGTTTTGTAAAAAGGTTGACTTAGCATCCGCATCTAAGGTTTCTAAGCGCTGTAGAAGTTGTGTGTATTGGTTATTGGTAAGGCGTTTTTTACTGAGTAAATAAAGCCCATTTAGTAGCAGGTCTGCTTGTGTTGCGTCAGCCGAGTAAATGAGCGACATAATATCGTTTGATGTAGATTTATTTGCTGCATCAGATACATAATCGAACTGGCTAAATAAAGACTCAGGAATGAAACTGATATCAAGATAACTCGTATGGTCAGCTGTTATTGTAAGCGCTTCTCCAGCTTGAAGGCGTACTACCAGAGTGGCTGCCACTGACGCTGCTTGTTGGTTTTTAACAAACAAGGTAGTCGCCGGTATATCGCTAAAAATTGGCATAAGTTTATGCTGATATTGGCTCTGTGCCATAAGCCAAGCCGTTTGATACTCACCGTTTTGCTTGGCTGCTGTGCGTGCCTTAATAACTAAATTAATAGGCGTTTGGGCAGTAAAAAACCACGGCATTGCTTCTGTGATGACGGTATTTTGTAATTTACCTTGGCTGTTAATGAAGGTTTCTTGCGAGCCCGCTTTTAGCTGATACCGAGCTTCATCAATAAAGGGGTGTGCACTTAAAGTCTGATAGTTTAGGGCTTTAAAGCTTTCAGAGACTTTAGTTGGCACAGTTGATGAGTAAGCAAGCCACGCAGCCAAACGATGCTTTTGCTGTTTCACAGCTAAATTAATCAAGATAGGCTGGCACTCTTTTATGGTTGTTAAGTTACCTGCACACAGTGCAAATAGTTTAATATCTTGACGTTCTGTTTGATAACTATCAATCAAGGCTCTTGCTGCAAATTGCTTCAGCTCTAATTGCTGTGTACTTTTGTATAACCCTTCTAAATAACTATTTGCTAAATGAAATTGCTGTTGTTCACGTAAAATTGCCACTCGAAGTTGCCAAGCCTGTTCTGCAATTGCTGTATCAGCATTTTGTGTCAGAGGCTTTAAAAATGCTAAGGCATCGAGTGGTGCGCTCGATGCTAAGTCTTTGGCTGTGAGTAATGATTGTTCTGCATTAAAGGCCGTGACGTTTTTACGTGCTGGCGCATAGGGCTCGATGGCCGCTAAATAATCGGCATGTTGTTTGTGTAGGTCATCTGCAATCAATTTTGATATCGCTGGGCGTAGATTCTTAGTACTGACTGCTTGTTGATATATCACTTCATCACTAGGCAGATCGGTCAGTGTTCTTGCATAGAGCGCAAATTCAATTTGATTCGACTGACTACTTAAGCTTTGAATAGTCAAAGACTGGCTGTTAAGCGGCACTGAAATTATTAATGATTGAAAGTCTTCTGTTGCTTTTAGGTTTACTAACCAGCTATTTTCACCTGAAGACAGCTTTAACTGGCTATCTTTAGTGCTTTTAGCAATTAAGGTTAGCCAAGGTGTTGCACGTTTTTTGCTTGATAAATCAAATAGCTGTGCTGACTGATTTAAAGTGGAAATGAGGCGAAGCTGTTGATTTATACGTGGATAAAACTGATCGTCAACTAAGCGTTGTTCAACGAGTTCTGAAACCATACGACTTTTAGTCTCCACTGCGCTAAAAGTGCGGTAACTACCCCAAAGTTGAGATTGCCCAGTCATCATTGATAGCAAGTTATTGTGACGTTTAGTGGCAAGAGGGTTATTTGCTGTAAATACATCATCACTAAATACGTGTAATGAGTGGTCGTTATAAACCGCTGAAATGGCATCATTTGCGACTTGGTACCAATAAGGTAGCAAGTGTTTTTCTTGTTCTTTTTCAGCAACATTATCATCATAAATCGCACGATGACTTTGCTCTAGTTTGATAAAAGCATCGGTTTTACTTTTTATCGTTAAGTATTGCCCCGCAGCAATTGCTAGGTACTCAGTATTTTCAAGGCCTAGCGACTGTTCTTTATATTCTAAGGCTTGACTATTAATGGTATTTATTTTGGCGACCAATTGTTTATCGACATACGCATAAACAACACCTTTTTCATCAGGTTGTTGCATATTTTGACGAACAGATAATTTAAGTTTTTTCGCCGCAGAGAAAAACAAGGTAACTTCGTCATCTTTGTTTAGTTGATAATAACGCTCACTACCTCGGCGATTTTTAGTTACAACGGAGGGCTTAGCAAGCGATAAAGCACGTCTAAAGCTATCTACATTTTGTGGTATATGACCAACCATGGCTGTGAATGTAGTATCTTCATCCAGATGATTTTGGATGGCGACAATTCGGTTATGGCCCATAGCTGGCAGCTGGCAACGTTTCGTATCGCAAAGTAAGTCACGATGCACTTGCAGTCGTTGTTGTATGTATTGTGTATTCCCCGCACTAATAATAAATTTATTAAGGTGATCAGGGGCAATGTCTAGCCAATGCCCTTTAGGAAGCCAAAGGTAGTGATGCTGTTTGGCATTAAAGCGCATATCTTGGCTGGTGGTAAAGGGTGCGAGCTTAGGCGAAGTTTGCAGCCAGATTGCAGGCTCAAGAACACCTCTATTTATATCAACAGCGTATGTAGGCTGCATTGAAAGCAGCAGTAAAATGATAGCAATTATGAAATAAGGCATTGGTTAAACAACTTTAATAGCTGGTTATTAGAAACTAATCGCTCACGCAACTGGCGACTTAACTCGATATGAAAAAATTGGCTGTTCTTTGGGGCCAGTGATGCAAGAATATTTGTCGTACCTCCGAGTTCTTTAACATCCAGGCCGTAAACCATCGCAGTGATCTTTAGCTGCTCGTTTAGACAGGCAGTTATTGCAATCGTCCGTGTACTAGGTATTACATGACCATTACTGATAATGGCATCTGCCTTTTTACCCTCAGGCGTTTTTCTGTTTTCTTTAGCAAAACCATGTAGTTGATAAATAGAGAATGATTCAACATGTTCAGCGTAGGCAAGAATAAAGGCATTACTCGCGCTTTGTTTATACTTTCCAAAGTCAATAAGTTCTCCATGTTCATCACGGGTGTTACGGTGTTTTGTGTTGCTTAAAAAAACTTGGCAGTGATTAAATAGTGCCTTTGCAATAGTATGAGTATGTTTGTCATAGAAGCGATGAGGTGCATAAGCAATACATTGTTCACCTTGCTGTCTATAATGAATTTCGCCGCCCGAATTTAAAGATTCATTAGCAACTAGTGCACCTTGTTTGGTAGTGAAGTGCGCAAGAGGATATTGCTGATCAGCAAGCCATAACTTTAAGTTCAAGGTTAGTTCATTCAAACTAGGTGTTGCGTGGCATGCGGATACAAACAACCACACTGCAATCAGCATCATTTTAGTTTTCATGGTTCCACCACCTTACCTTTTGCTCTTGCAGAGGGTATTCCTCAAGTACAGAAATCCACACTGTGTCAGTTGCTTGTAGTGTTAGTGAATGTAATTCAGCAATGTCATTAGTGATTGTTTGAGTAATACTCGGATAACTTGTTAATTGGCTATTTTTTGGGTGAATTAAAAATGCATCGAGTAATGCAGATTGGTGCAGCATAAAACGTTGCTTGGCGATGCTGTATTCACTGGTGAGCCCTGACTTGTAGTCAGCATTATGTGTGAGCGATAACTCAACCGGTTCGCTGCTATTTGCACGAAAGACTTTAAATACGACGCTCATAGGGCGCTGTTGTGCTGTAAACTCAAGTGTCAAAGGCGCACTTTTATCAAGCTGGTAAATACGTTGCTTAATCCAAGGGCGTTCTCCATACCAGTTTTGATAGATCGTTTTCGCCTGTGATTGCAATTGCTGCAATGTCTCCACCGATAACTCAGACACTGTGACTTCTTTACTGCTGTTGTTAGATAAGCGATAAACTAAGTTGTTGTCCTCAGAATCGTTATAAGGAGAGTAGTTATTTTTTTTGTATAAACCATAGTTAAAGACTTGTGGTGGCAACTTGGGCATAAAGTAGCGATCAGGGCTTAATACTAAAGCGACATTTGACAGAGGCAGTTTGTCAAATAGCTCTTTAGATTGATAAAAAGTTGTCACTAACTCCGGCTCTTTTGGCGGAGTAAAAGTACGAATATTAGTAAAGTGTGCTAACTGCGTTAACTCATAATGATTTGCAGCTCGTTGCTCATACCAAGCGGCAATATCGTAAAAGCCATTTATCGGTTCAGGTAAATATTGATGAGAAATTGCTCGTTGATAATTAAAATCAGCAAATCGAGATTTTAATCGAACGTAGACATCTTTCTCGGCACTAATTTTCAGGTGATGCGCATTATCAGGGGTACGTAAATAGTAGCTGTTGAGCATACCAACACGCTGCCTTTGTGTATTATCGGTGATCACGCGATCAAAATCGGATACGTCGCCTTTTAAAGTGACACTATAGTGCTCAATCGCCTGGTTATGTTCATCATAAATGATTACGCTGAGCTGATTCGTTTGTAAGGCACGAACATCAATATTGAGATTGCTACTTGGCTCTATATCAAAATTTACACTGGCAAATTCATTCACCAAATAGCTGCCTGCATAACTTGTTAAAATTGCGGCGCCTGATGCGGTTCGCCAACTAGTTAGTAATGGCTCTTCACTGCAAATAGTGACTAGCCCAGCATCAATCAGTTCTGTTTTATAATTATTGTTGTTATCAGTTACCGCGAAACTAATCGGTGTTGGCGCTTTAAATTGATGCTTATCGTGCCAAGTTAGCGATGGTAAATACTGATTTGAATTGACTGTGAAATTAAGGCTATCAGTGACATCTAGGCTAATGCTGGCGCATAGACCAAGTTCCGTGTAATAGGCACCTAAGTCGTGCTGCTGCATACTAAAGTCATAGGTCGTGACATTGTATGGCAGGGTTTCATACAAAATGTCAGATTTAAAGTCGATCCCAGGGATCCCTTGAGGTGCAATTTTTTGCCACCAAAATGCCATTGCATTACTAATTTCGGCGTTGGTAAGTGTGTTTTCGCCCATAGTAAGATAATCAGTGGCGCGTCTTCTTCTTTCTAAAGGGCGTTTAAGCCAGCTATTGAGAGGATCGATACTTTGTTCAGGCGTTTTGGCATGGACACGAACAACCACACCTTGTAGTGATTTTTCTTCTGGGATTAATGTTAAATCTAAAGTTTTTGCATTGGGGTAATGAGTAATTGGCAGATAAAAAGATTGTCCAGAAGCAACATTAAGCGATTGCTTATTCTCAATAATTTGTTTGATCTGTTGCTCTTCACTATTGTTAACTAGCTTTGAAGCGTGATGGTAAATTTTATCTAAAATCACATTACCTTTATCGTCATAAAGAACGTATTTAATTGCGTAATTTACCGGTAATTCAAGAAACACGGATTGGTCAAACACGGCATTCGATAGAATTCGTAATGAATGAGTACGCTGGTTAGAAAATGTAAAACGCAGTGGTTTTTCGCTGCTTAACCACTGTACATTAGAACGTGTTTCCGTATTGCTACGCGCATCCACGGGTTCCGCTGAGTCTAACCACACTAAAAAGCTACGCCCTGCAAACAGCACCGTGAAAAGTAATAACAAAATAAGCATTAGGGCGAATAAACGTTTAATTAAATACACGTTGACCTCCTCCCATTAGCTGATTAAATGCATGAACATCAATTAGTTGATTATTCGTCGGGTTGTAGATGGCAAGAATGCTATTGTTTTGCTTTATCATTAGCGCGAATTTATCAAGGTGTTCCAGTTTGATGGTTTGTAAACTACACGCGGTTATTTGGTGACAAAGATCTCGCAATGATGTGAGGCGTTGATTAGCGACATAGTTATTTACAAGTGTTTGTAGCTGTTGGTTTTTATTATGATCCAATGGTTGCCAGTTATAAGGCGATAAAGTAGCAAGGTTGATTACCTTGACCTTAGAGTTACTAGATATGGCTAATAAACGCTGCAACACGCTACTTTGATCCATCGAAAACTGTTGTTTAAAATCAGAAGCAAGCCACAAGGTTGCCAGCTCACTGTTAGCATTAAATTGCTGATAGCCAGATTGCGGTGAACTGCCAATTTCAAGGCCTCGTGTGGCTTGTTGTCCCATGACTGTTTGATAATTGACACCTAAAGCGATGAGCTCATTATCAAGCTGCTTCATTAAAGGAATCGCAGTATCACTTATTTGTGTTGTTGAGAATGCAATTGCATTTGGGCGTATCCATGAAGGTGCACTATGACTGCGAATTTGAATATTCAAACTAGGCTGATTTTGAGTAAAACGTAAGAAGCTTTGGTGAATGATATTGAATAAAGAGTCAACATTATCTGCAGCTAACACATTTGCTTGTGGATGAGCATAAGGGTGAGCACCTGCGACGAGTAAGTTTGCAGCATTCGCTCTGGCAAATAACTCACTAGCAAAGCTTAACGTATTACTTTCAAACAAAGGTCTAGGGACACTTAAGGTAATTGCTTCGTGCTCGGTTAAATTAAACAAGAAAATCCCTTGGCCTTGTTGTAATGCTACAGGAGTATCTAGCGGGCTCAATAGTAAATAACGTCCACTGTTGTTTTTCACAAGCCTCAATTGATAGCTTAAAAGCTGAGCGGTGCCATTAATTTGTTTTAGCTGATTTAGCATATCTTCATTCAGCGCATCTTTTCCGATGCGATCAATCAGCTTATAAAGTGGTGTTAAGACCTCGAACTCCCAAAGCGCTACCTGACTTTTAGAAAGTGGTTGATAGTCAAAACTGCCTTTTTTGCTTATATGGGCAGAAAATTCATCTACTATTTGATTGATTTCTTCATTTAATTCATTGAGTTGTAGGTTGCTGTAATGGAAATTCTCACGGTAAATACTGGCCAAAATGTTGGTGTAATTATCGCCATCTAGAAACATTTCAAACATTGAGCCAGAAAAATTTGAAGAAGGCAGACTGCTACTGGTTGCCGTACCAAAGAAGGTTGTTTCACTACCTACAAAGTCGTGTAGCTCGCGCTGACTAACGGAATGAGGTAATCGGTTGTAAATCCAATATTGACTGCTTGCTTGTGTGGCAGCATCTGAAAACAACGCTGAGGTATGGCGGTTAGCCTCTCTAATTTGTAGTATTTCCGTACCTTCTAATGCAGAAATAAAAGCCTGATAAAATGGGCTTTGTTGGTTTTCTTTTGCTAAGGTTTTTAGTGGTGTTTTACTTGTGCCGAATACCAAGGCCTTACTTTGCAGTTGTTCGAAAATAAGACCAGCAGAGTCACTGGCTAAACTTTCAGTAATGGGAAATGGCACGGTGACCAATAAAGGGGTTTTAGGATGTTTGTTTAAAACAAACAGTCCTCGCTGCCTATCTTCAATTGTATCAATCAGATAAATATAGTTTTCGTCACTTTGTAGTAAAAAGCCTATGCTTGTAAATAGAGGCGTGAGATCAGCAATACCTTGCTGCTCAATGATGGCCTGATCAAGTTTATACACAGCATATTTAAACTCAGAAACCGTTTGATTCGCTTTATAGCTACTGACGCTTACTTTATTACTTCGGCTTGTATATAGGTAACTTTTGTATTGGCTAACTTGCTGATTTAGCGTAATGACATGCATCTGTTCAGTTTCTGGTTTAAGACTCGGCGCAGAGAGCATCGAGGGTAGAAGCATAACGATAAAACCAACAATAATTGCAAGTAACCCACCCACGATAGAGGTTTGCAATGTTGCTCTGACAACAAGACCTAACGCATTCTTTTGATAGATCTTTAATGCCAGTAACGTTGCTAACATATAGCCAAACGCAAAGGTATCAGTCACTTTTATGGTAGGAAAATACCAAACCACAATGTAGTTAAGGATTAGTTTATAAATAAAGCCGATAGTGAAGAACAGCATTAATAATCTGGCACCTTCAATATTGGCGTGTTTAAGTCTGGTAAAGTGAATAAGCGAGCCACCGATTGCTAAAATTATGGCGGTTTCAGCAAATGAAGTCAGTAATTTACTAGGTTGGGTTAATTGCAGTGCCAACAGAGCTGGCAACATGATTCCGTTAAACTCCCAGCCATATTTAATATTTGCGCGAGAGGCTAGAAAAGCAGTAATGACAAGAATGATATAGGCTTTTGGGGCTGCAATGATGGACGCAGCGACTGCTTCGTACATAATACCCAAATTAGCAATACTAAAGTTTGTAAAAGGCATGAGTACAAAACGTACGAGAATAAATGTAATAAGTAACTGAATAAAGGTTACTTTTAAGCCATATTTAAAGCCTCCGTTCCACATTACATTTGCTGTTAAGGCGATAATGATAAGACCAAGCGAATAGAGCTGTGAAGCATAATCAAAGGTGATATCCCAGCGACTCAACTGATTAGCAATCACTGGCCAGAATAAGGTGTCCATACACACACGGACTAGAATACTTAACAATATGATGGCAAAAAAACGGTCACGACCAAACATTTGGCTGTAGCCAAATTTTTCCATCATATAGTGTGCACTGAATCGCATTAAGGCATAGACAACGATAGCTTCAATGATAATAACTGCTGCAGAGGTCGGGCTAATGATAAGCAAAGGGACTATATAACCTGGTACAACAAGACCCGTTAATGGAAAACCGAAGCGCAAGTTAAGCAAGCATACTACTGCGGTACCTACCCAAACTGTTGTGATAACAGATTGACCAAGGCCACTACCGGCAGGGAAGAGTGCTAACACAAAGTCCATTAAACTTGTCCCTCATTGCGAGCTACATGGTTTTCGATAAACTCGAATAATATACCTGACACTTGGAAAGGCTCACCGGAAGCTGCTTGTGAACCATCAGTATGAAGGGCTTTAATATTCAAGGTGTAACTTTGTTCTCCCAACTTTGCGGGTAAGGCTACTTCTGCTTTGTTCAGAGTGATATAACGTAATTTGCCCTTAGCAATTTCAGCGTCTAAGTCGCAGCTTTTGCAAAGTAAATCCAGTGCAGTCATTTCAAAAATGGCGAGTTGGTGCTGTTTGGCAAATTGCTCAAGGGATGCGTTTGTTTGAATCACTTGACCAAACAAATTAAATAGCACGGTTGCAGAGCGGGTGTGATTAAAGACCATTTCTAAGGTTGTTAGCTTTTGCTCCATTTCATTAATAGATTGTTTAACCTGCTCACTAATCGGCTCATGAAGCTTTAAGGTTAGCAACTGATTTAATAGGCTATTGTTACTCGCTTGAGTCGTTTTAAATATATGATAATGGAAAAGCAATTCAGCAACTTGCGCAGCGAATTTATTGACGTTTTTTTCAAACGCTTGCTGGTTGAAGTATTGGTTGGGGATAACAGATAATGCCCAAAAGCCACGGACGTCACCGGCATAAACCAAGGGCGCCATAAATTCGATTTCACCTTCTTTAATATGTGTAAAGAAGGGGCGGGTAATTTGTACAACCCCTAATGATTTTAGAGCTTTGCTGTAAGGTGTGCGCTTGTAATCACGGCGCATTTCTTGAATATCATCTAAATTACAATTAATTGCACGAATTTCAACAACACGATGATCATCTTCTTTTCGAGCAAGGAAAATTGATTTTTCTAAGTCTAATTGTTGGCTAATTAATTGAATGATTGGGTCCCATGGCGAAGCTTGCTCAATAAAGCTTTGTGGGATAAAACGACCCATCATTTTTTGTTGAATATTGTTTACAACGGTGTTCAGTTCATTATCTTCAGACATCTTTCTAACAATAATCACCCAAAATAAGGTGATAAAGGTCAGTACAATATATTGCCCGATAGGGATGAAAAGTTGGTTCATCTCAATGAATACATAACCTATTAAGCACCATAGCAGCACGCTGTTTAAGGCAATAATAAAAGAGTAAATAAGCGACAGCTTTTGAAAGCTAAAAAGCAGTACAAGAACAAGCGCAAGCTCAACGAAAATAGTCAGTAAGCTATTTAACTGTTTTACAGTCGTTTGTTTATCAATACTGTCAGCGAGGTAGGCTATCAGTAATAAAGGATCATTTAGGCCGTCGAGTTTTGGGGCATGAATGAAAACATTAAAAGCGGCCGTTTTTTGGCCAACGATAATGATTTTATTTTCAAGCTGCTCACTCATTACGTCTACATCGAGCACCCGTTCAGCACTAAACTTTGGTAGCGCAGTGACAGCTAAATCAAAGTCGATAAGTTGTACGTGTTCTGCATCGTAATTAAATATCTGCTGCCAAATACTTTTGCATTCAAGCTCATTTGATTGCGGAATGCGCATTTGATAAGTAGCCCAATTATCAATTTTTGGTACGCAAAATTCGTTCCCTGCGTAAGGGTAATAAACATTTTTTTGTTGTACTGCAACTAAAGGTTCATCAGCAAGCACTACAATCGCTCGCGGTTTATATTCAACTAATTTTTCAACGAGTTGCTGGTGATTTTCAGTTAAACTTGCGCTGCTGATCAGGACTACATTGGTTTGCTGAGTGTGACTTAGTGACTCTAAATTTTGATAGAAAAAAGCATTGCTAGCCTGAAAAAGGTTGAACACATTGCTTAACAAGACCACACAAAATAAGCTTAAGGTAAGCCAAAAAGCGCGCACGTTTTTTAAACGCAACAATTGTTGAACAGCAGACACATCTCCTCCTTAATCAAGTATTGTGAATGTAAGTTTTACATTCGTATCATTACTTGCTGAGATCTTTAAAAAGTCAAAACCGTGCATTTTCTCGGTTTGCCATAGTCCATTATCTAAGCTGATAGCATCTTGCCAGCTAATTAGTGCAACATTATCTAAGCGAGAGATTGCTTCACCTGTACTTGGTGCGTAATGCCTAAATTGTAGTTTTACGCCCCTTGGTGGAAGTTCTTTTGGTCCTAAAGTGAATTCATCTGACGGTAAACTAAAGTCATGGCTAAAAGCGTGCCATGCTTGATCACCCCCTTCACTTACATCAATTTTATGCTGTGAAAAAGTAAGGTCGTCAATTTCGGTTGTATAACTCAAAAGCGCATCAATTTTTCCACCGTTTTCTGCTTGTAAATAACCATAAAAAGAGAAGTCTTTACTCAGTAGTGGATCGCCATTTTCATCTGTGAGTTCCATCACTCGCATTGTGTGTCTAAACGGTATTATCGATGGCGTATTATCGAACTCATCTCTACTAGAGCACAGCGCTTGTATGCCTGCATAAGGTTTATCTGTACATGGAAATACACTGTCACTAGTATGATCCCAGCGGCTCACTTCAAATGCTTCGCTGTCGTTATCCCAATCTTCAAAATCGCCAAACACCATTATATCGCGTCCAAATACCGCACTGCTGAGCTCGCCGCTGGTTACTTCTATTGATGATAAAAATGCCGCCGATGAAGGGCTGTATTGTCGTAAGTCAATAATGTCGCTGCTGCCATCTACCTCAATCGTAACGTCAGTTGTGCTCTGTGTTGCTTGGTTTTGGCTGAAATAGACTTCACCATAATTATCACGAGGAATTAAAGTGATATTGTCATCAGAAAACTCAGCAAGGCGTCTTAATAAGTAGTGAGTTAGAAATCCTGTTGTGAACCGTGGTTTATAATCTTCAACAAAAATAGGATAAGCAAAAGCCCGGTTGACGGTTTGCGTATTGGTATTTAAATCGATCATTACTGCAACACCGAGTAAGGTATCAAGGCGAGGTTGATCAAAGACAAAGTTACCCAACCCCAGCACTGCTGGAATATCGTTATAAACAGCAAAACCTTGCGCCACATGAGGGTGATGAGCAATAAGGAGATCTGTATTTTGTTTTGATAATGCTTCAAAGCGACTGCCAATATAGCTTGAAGGTGAGTAGGTGTATTCATCTCCACCATGCATTTGGGCAATGATAAATTGCGAAGAATCCTGTTCTTCTAATGATGATCTAACGGTATCTGAGTTGGTTAAATTTGCAGCCCCGCCTTTTGTTAAATCAGCAATATAACTATATTCATGTTCTTCACCAGTAATCGAGGTAGCGGCAAATAACACCAGAGTTACATTATCGAGCGTTTTACTGACGGTAGTCATTGCTTGACTCTCATCAAGACCTGCACCGCTATGAAGTAAACCTGCATTGCTTACTTCAATGAGGGTATCTTCTAAGCCGGATTGCAAGTAATCGTAGATATGGTTATTTCCAAGACCAACATAATCTATGCCTATCTCAGTGAGCCCTTGTAGTGAGTCTGGTAGACTAAAAAAGCTAAACTCTTTGGTTGGATGGACGGTTGCAGGATTAGTCGTCACTGGCGACTCTAAATTTACAGACGCAAAGTCAGCATTTTGAAATAACGCTGCGACATCCGCAGTAATTGCAATGCTGTCTGCTCCTGCGGTATCTGGGTGGATCAAGGCATCAGTTACATCGGGAATAGACGTGCCCATGGTTTTTAAATTGGGATCTAAATAACGACGGCCAAACATAGTATCGCCAGCAAATAAAAGGCTTTTACTGCTCGATGCTTTAGTTTGGAGTTGAACTGTCTTTGTTGATGAGTCAGGTTGATTAACGACAATACTTGCTCGCGGAAAATATCCCGCTTGCTCAACCATAATCGCATGATTGCCATAAGCAAGGTTACTAATACTTATTGTACCATCGCTATCAGACTGATAGGTTTGCCCTGCTAAGGTAACACTGATATTGCTAAGAGGTGTTTGATTTTCATCGGTGATCGTAAAAGAAATATTTGCACTACCCGCAAGCAGCTTTTCGCGATCGCTGATTGCGACCTGCGTTTGCTCATCTGGTTTATCTTCGTTCGGGTCTTTTACCTTACATGCTGTTAAATTAAGACACGTAAGCAGAACTAAAGAATTAAAAAATATTTTCAACTAACGCCCCTCGTTATCACGCAATTTACATTCTATACGTCAAAATTATTATGGTTATTTTATAATTGCTGGCTAATAGGGACAACAATTGACCAGCTCTGAAAATTCAGATATTGCCTGCTCTTTGGCATTGTTTCGACGATATTTTATACTGGCGACTTAATAACCAATAATAAAGGTGTAGCTTAGTAAGTAAGTGTAGTTCAATTTTATTGGTTGGAGGAATTTGTCTTAGAATTTAGATAAATAGCAATTTGGTACTAGGAAGCGAGCGAAAATAAAAAAGGCCAATAAATGGCCTTTTTGTGCGTATGGGCTTTCACAAAATGAAAGTTAGAATTTGTATTTCACACCGAACATAGCAACAACTGGGTCAATTTTTACTGTTGAAGTTAGCGCTTTTGCACCGTCTGCATAAACAGTTGCGTCAGTTTCGATATCAATAAGTGAAACCATGCCATGCAGACCCCAGTTTTCACTCATCATGTAGTTAAAACCTGCTTGAGCTGCAATGCCGAAAGAGTCATCTAGTTTAACTTCTACATCGTCAGTACCTAGTGTTGCTTTTAAAGCCGCAGAAGGTTGCTCATCAAAGAAAGTTGTATAGTTAAGACCTACACCCACAAATGGACGGAACTTATACGTTGAGTCTAAAAAGTGGTATTGCGCTAAAAGTGTTGGTGGTAAATGCTTGATAGTCGCGATTTTGTTACCAGCTAAACCACCTGCGCCTTGAACATCATGACTAAATGGTGTTGCTGCTACTAATTCAATTACCCAGTTGTCATCAAGCGCGTAATCTACAGTAATACCTAGCTGAGTATCATCATCCGCACGTAGGCCTAACGTTGGCGCTTCATTGATTTTTGAGCTGTCGTTATCAGGGTTTACATTAATTGCACCTACGTTCACGCTTAAGTTTGCGTTTGCAACAGGAGAGAGTGCTAATAGTGAAGTAAGTAATGCAATGCTTAATTTAGTTTTCATGTTGTTCTCCGCGAACTACTTGTCTGATTTGGTTGAGGCTATTATTACCAAGTTGCAGCGGACAAAACCTGTTCTAGATCAAAGTTTCAAAAATGTTTGAACACAGTGAAGTCATTTATTGATTTAGATTAAGTTTTTAAACAGGTACGGCGAAAAAAAGATTGACTGTTATTGACTCTATATTCAGCTACGGCTGTTAAACTAAGGGTGTTGTTTGCTTATTAGGTGTTTTTCATGGCTGATCCTCAGCATTTATTTCTTCATGGCTCGATTTCAAAAGCGTTACTTAAATTAGGTATCCCGATCATCTTAATCAATATTTTGCAGTCTGCTTATCAATTAACAGATGCATTTTGGGTAGGGCGCTTAGGGGCGGAGCAAGTAGCTGCCGTTTCTGTCAGTATGCCTGTTACTTTTTTAGTGATTGCAATTGGTTCAGGTTTAGCGATGGCGGGGGCTATTTTATCTGCTCAGTACATGGGAGCTGGCCAGCAAGATAAGGTTAATCATGTTGCTGCGCAAACCATGTTAATGGTGACGCTTACGGCTTCGATGCTTGGTTTAGCAGGTTATGTGCTATCGCCATACTTTTTGACTTTGTTAGGCGTTGAAGAGCAAGTGTTTGGTGATGCCCTTAAATTTATGCATGTATCCTTTATTGGTGTTGTGTTTGTGTTTATTTATGCCATGTTCCAAGCCTTAATGCGTGGTATCGGGCAAACCAAGGTGCCACTGTATATAGTAAGCGGTACTGTATTACTCAATTTTGTGCTCGACCCATTACTGATTTTTGGGTTTGGTGATTTCTCTGGTTTTGGCGTAATGGGCGCTGCATTAGCCACACTTATCACGCAAAGCTTAGCGGCTGTTATCGGTGTCTGGGTATTTTTGCGGGGGCGTCATGGAATTCAACTTAAACTCTCAAGCTTTAAACCTGACTGGCAATATATGAAGCAAGCCTTCTTTTTAGGGGCACCAGGCTCGGTTGAGCTTTCAGCGAGAGCATTTGGTTTAATCATAATGTCGTTTTTGGTTGCCAGCTTTGGTACGCACACCATTGCTTCTTATGGTGTTGGCTCTAATATTTTGCAAATGGTGATGATCCCTGCAATGGGCCTTTCAATGGCTGTTTCGACCTTGGTGGGTCAAAACATGGGAGCAGGAAACCCGCAGCGTGCGGCACAAATAACACGCTTAGCCTCGCTTTGGGGGTTACTAGGCCTGACATCAGTGGGCGTGATTGCTTATTTGTTTGCTGAATACTTGGTGGCTTTTTTCATTCCTGATGATGAGTTTGTTATTGCTGGTGGCGCAGAGTTTATTCGCGTCATGTGCTTAACTTGGGGCGGAATAGGCGTGCAGCTTTGCGTAGTCGCTGCATTTAGGGCTTCAGGAAACATGCTAAATGCGATGGTTGTGTCACTGCTTTCGCAATGTGTTATTCAATTTCCTGCCGCGTATATTTTGTCTAAGCATACTTCACTGGGACCACAGGGCATATGGTATTCCTTTGCTATCACCAATGTACTTGTGGCAATCATTACTTATCTTTGGTTCGCAGCAGGTCGTTGGCAACGAACACAATTAACCAAAGAAGATAAAGACATAGCCAAGGTGACCCAAGAAACCCTCATTGAAGAAGGAAATCATTAATTTAAGTTTCACACTGCGGTCATAAACTCTCGTTGTAATAACCCAAGCTTTCTAACTGACTAGGGTTATTATGAGTTTGATATCAAATGCAGAGTTAGCAACGCACCTGTCGGTGCAATCTGAGGTGGTTGAAACATTACAAACCTTGCTCCGATTTAAATCGGTCACACCTGCTCAAGCGGGGGCAATTGATTGGCTTGAAAGTAATTTAAGCCAGCTCGGCTTTGATTGTGAGGTATTTAGCTTTAATCATGTTACTAATTTAATTGCTAAAATCACCTTTGGTGAAGGCCCTATCGTTTCTTTTTCTGGTCATATTGATGTGGTACCCGCTGCGCAGGGTGATTGGCGAGTTGATCCTTTTAGTGGCGAGATAGTCGATGGCAGTGTCTATGGCCGTGGCGCAGCAGATATGAAAGGCGGTGTTGCTGCTATGCTTTGCGCAACAAAGCGTTTTTTAGCGCAAAAGAGCAATAAACGCGGCACATTCTACTGGTTAATTACCTCAGATGAAGAAGGTGAGGCTGAATACGGCTCCTTATTGATTGCTGAGCGTCTAGCTAAACAAGGTGTTGTGCTTGATGGTTGCCTAGTTGGCGAACCGACGAGTCATTTGCATGTGGGTGATACCATTAAAAATGGCAGACGGGGGGCGTTGTCGGCTCGATTATCTATTCAAGGTAAAGCTGGGCATGTTGCTTATCCTGAAAACACCATAAACGCAGCACATTTAAGTGCAGAGGTTGTAAAGCGCTTAACGGCAATTAGCTGGCACAAAGATGAAGCCGGTTCGGCAACAACACTACAAGTAACTGGCATTAATATAGCCAATGTGGTGGATAATCTTGTTCCTGCTCAGTGTGAGCTAACGTTTAACGTGCGTTATAGTCATGGCTACAAAAGTAAAGACGTTAAAGAAGAAATTCAGTTTGCGTTGGCAGATTTAGCATCCCAGCTAACGCTTGTTTGGGAGCGCCCGTGCGAATCATTTTATACCTTGCATCAAGCCAGCAATTGCTTGTTGCAGCAGCTTGAACAAGCCGTGCATGAAATCACTGGCAGCTTTCCGATGCTTAGTACTAGTGGTGGCACATCTGATGGCCGCTTTTTTGCTAATGAGCATACTCAGGTGATTGAATGTGGCGTGAGAAACCATACCATTCATCAAGTTAATGAGCATGTCCCAATCGCAGACTTAATCACCATTGAGCAAATATATTCAGCTGCGCTTAGAAATATATTTAGTTAAAAATGAAAAAGTCGGCGAATATGCCGACTTTTTCCTTTTAGTTATTTTATAACGACTATTCTCGTGCCTGTCCTAAGTACCGTTTGGCCTTACTCGCTTTTACTTTATCTAAGTCGACAAGCACTAATCCATCAATGCAGTTATTAAACTCAGGGTCGATGCTAAAACTTAAAAACTGTACGCCACCAGGTTCGCAAAGCTCCGTGTATTGTTTGAATAAGGTAGGGACTTGCGCGCCAATATTGGCAAGTACATGCTTAAGTTCAACAAAGTCTTCTTTAATGTCATCCCCAGCAAATAACTGAGCACATTGTTCTTTTTGTGATTCGGTATGGCGATATTCATTATTGGGGATAGCTAACACTTGTTTAGCACCATAATAATGTTGGTAATAATGAACGAGGAGTGATTTTGCTTGCTCAGGGAGTGCGTTAGACACGCTGACTGCGCCAAACAAATAGCGGTATTGCGGGTATCGGTTCACAAATGCGCCGATGCCAAACCATAAATAATCTAGGCTTTTTCTACCCCAGTATTTGGGTTGCACGAAGCTGCGACCAAGCTCAATGCCTTTTTCAAAATACGGCGTCATAGCATCGCTGTAGCTAAATAGGCTATCGGTGTATAAACCTTTGCGGCCATGTTTTTTTATAATGTCTTGTGCGCAGGCAAGTCGGTATGCGCCAACTAGTTCAAGTTGTTTAGCATCCCAAAGTACAAGGTGTTGATAATCCATGTCGTATTTATCTATATCACGGCGTTTACCACTGCCTTCACCGACTGCACGAAACGCAATTTCACGAAGTCGTCCTAGCTCACGGAAAATCGGTGAGCTACCACAGTATTGGTATAAGTAAATTTTCATACCATCAGAGGTTTCACCTAATAATTCACACTCTTCAATGGCTTTTTTAAGGTCTTTCGTTGCTTCTGGGCTAGCAATGGGAGTTTGCGTTTTTAACGGCAGAGGTTTTTTAGTGATAAGTCGATACAACTGTTTTCTTATCAGCTGAGCTATCTCTTTATCTTTTAAATTCTCGATTAAATATGACTCAGGTGGGATAGATGCGCCAATTTCAAACTCTAATGATTTTTGTCGTTGTTTAAACATCTCTTTGACTAATAGCAAACTGGCTAATGGTTTATAGATCATTGAGGTGCCGTAAAATAACGGGCTGTTTTTCGCTTTGATGTAAATAGGCAAAATAGGTGCGTTGGCTTTTTTTGCCATACGTAAAAAGCCACTGTTCCATTTACAGTCTTTAATTCCCGTTGGACTTAAGCGCGATACCTCACCTGCTGGGAAAATTAATAACGCACCGTCTGATTTTAAGTGCTGTTGGATATTAGCCAGCTCTTTCTTTTTACTCGTTCCTGATAGGTTATCTACGGGAAGGAGTAACGAGTGCATGGGAGTGATAGACATCAGCATGCGGTTTGCAACGACTTTTAAATCAGGGCGCACACTTGATAATACTTTTATCAGCGCTAATGCATCGAGTGAACCAATAGGGTGGTTAGCCACGATGACGATATTGCCTTCACTAGGAATATGTTCCATTTGCTTTGGCTTGTAGCGCGTGTCAAAGTCAAGCTCATCAAGTACTTGCTCTACAAATTCAAGTCCTTGTAAGTGTGGGTATGCATCACCAAAGGCAACAAACTCTTGCTCATGTAATAAATAACCCAGGCCTTTCTTTACTAAGCCTTTTACTTTTGGTGAATTTTCTAACTGTGGTAAATTTGCTTCTATTACTTTATCAACACTGATCATACAAACCTCAAACATAAACGCATTCAGCGATGAGGTTAGGGTAAGAGTTCGCTGTGACAGTTAGGTTGCAGTTGTGTGACTTTTTAAAGAGCGCTTCGAGTACGAGGCAAAATGGAGAAGACAATGATTTTACTTGTAGCTGTAACAGGTCGAGATTGCAGCCAATTAATTGCTCGATTACAAGCGTTACTACCAGAGGTTGACGTGCAGCTTTGGTCTGAGTGCACTGATTATGAAGCTGTTGAGTTTGTACTTGCTTGGAATGCCCCCGCTGATTTATGGCCTAAGTTGGTAAATTTAAAAGCGGTTTCTTCATTTGGTGCAGGCGTTGATAGCATCGACTTAACGAAGGTAGCAGCGCATGTTCCCGTTGTTAGAATTGTTGATGATAACCTTGCTAATGATATGGCAGAGTATGTGTTGAGCCATGTATTAGCACACAAGCTTAGACTTAAAGAATATTATTTAAAACAATCAGCCTGCATGTGGAAGCCAAAGCGAGCGTATTCACATCAACATGTGGGTATCTTAGGTTATGGCGAACTAGGTAAAGCCTGTGCAAAGCGTTTACTCGCGAATGGCTTTAAAGTGAGTGCTTGGTCTAAAAGTGAAAAACACGACGCTGAAGTAAATACCTATTATACACAGCAGGGATTAGATGACATGCTTGGTCAAATTGATTATCTCGTGTGCTTGTTGCCACTTAACCAACACACTCAGGGTATCATTAACAAATCACTGCTAAGTAAATTGCAAAATCATGCGGTGCTTATTAATGTTGCCAGAGGCAAGCATGTTGTCGATGAAGATTTGCTCGAGGCACTTGATAGTGAGCAATTACGTGGCGCTACCCTTGATGTGTTCAGCGAAGAGCCTTTACCTAAGGTGCATCCTTATTGGTTTCATGAAAAGGTGACCTTAACACCTCACTGTGCTGCATTGTCAGATTTAGAGACTGTGACGCTGCAAATCGCGGGTAATGTCAAAAGGTTAATTGAAGGTGAAAGTCTAATAAATCAGGTTGATAGAACAAAAGGTTATTGACACATTACAAATTAGTTTAATATACACCTTGTTAACATCTGTAACTTTGCTATGCTGTTGTTGCTCAATAAAAAAACAATAATAAAAAAGAGGCGTTATGAAATCTAATCAAGGTGGAGCTAAATTTAGTCTAGTCGTAGTGTCAGTAATTGTTCTTGGTGTTTCAGCATGGTTTAATCAAGCGAATGCATCAGATCAGCCAGCTCAGGTTATTGAAGTTAGCCAATCATAACCAACCAATCACAATTAGTATGTGCAGCATGTATTGATGCTGCACTTTAATCCTTTATTCTCTTAACTTCTTTTTGAATGGATTTCTCTGTTCTCGTGTTTCTTCTCGTCTGACTTTTTAATCATCACATACGTTGCACCGCTACCACCATGATGCTTAAGGGCGCTATGAAAGGCTAAAACCGCTGGAATTTCTTGCAGCCACTTATTGGTGTAGCTCTTTAATATGCCCGGTTGAGATTTGTTTTTGATGCCAATCCCATGACGAATAAGCACGACACGAATATTTCGTTTGTGGCAGTCATCTATAAAATTAAATAACGTACTGCGAGCTCGATTGAGAGGTTGGCCATGCAAATCAAGTGTGGCATCGAGTTGATACTTAGCTAAACGAAGGTTTTTGTATACTTGGCCTTGTACGCCATCTTTTTTGAATGCCAGTATTGCATGGGGATCTAATAGCTCAACGAATTCACTGCGTAAATAATTCTCGTCAATTGCTAAATCACACTCAGCTGCTTTGCGTTTTTCTTGCTGAGCTAAAGAAGGGCCTAGTTTTGTAGAATCAAATTGAACAGTGTCATGTTTGAGAGGTTTTACGTCTTCCATTGATGAAAGAAATAAGTCGAAGTCGTTTAATGACATAATGTACCCCAAAATTTTCTATACCCAAACCATCTCAAGGTGCGAGTTTCAGTTGGAATTAAAAGCGATTTAGGCAAGGCATTGATTGCAAATAATAGTGGTTCTATTGTTAAAATCAATAACGCAGTATAAATCCCTTTTAAACCAACCCTCCGGGCGTTTCACAGGCACTCACTCTCATCGTTGTTACTTCTTAAAAGGGACTACCATTCTTGCAAAGTAACGCCTTGATATTAAGCACCTGTGAAACGCTGAATTCTGCATCTTGAGGTGGCTTGGGTATATATACGCCGTTTATGGTATCTCAGTTCAATTATTTTGTAAGTAAAAAAAAGCCCAAGCAGAGGGCTGCTCGGGCATAAAAGCTGATAGATGGGATAGCCTATTCTATCAATTTATCTTAGGAGAAGATTAACCTTGATTGATATTCAACTGGCCAAATGTGTAGACCTTGAATAAATAAAATGTATTGATCAACACCAAGCTCATATTTGAGATAACGCTCGATGACATGAGATCTAAACTAAACGATAAAAATAATAAACTACACGCGCTAATCGCCGCAAAACGCAGTAATGTAAGCTGGTTAATAAAAAATGCACCTAATCCTAGTGCAAGTAACGTTAAGTTTAAAAGCCAATCTAGCTCGTTTAGCATGGTCGTATCTGATCGTGTCTGTGTTGAAAAAGGAGCGCCATTATGGTGATCTTTTACACAGCTTTCAACCAAGTAATTTTTAATTTTCGGATTAGATTTTTTAATCCATTATTAGTTTTTTCATGGCAGCAAAAAATCCACTTTGTTCTGTCACACGATACTTCTGACAGGTGTCTGGGTTACGCTTATCTTGGCATAGGTAAATAACGTTGCGGCTAAGGTCTGCGCGGGGGCTCAGGGTTGAATCAAATAAGTTTGCACCATAGCCAAATACGCCAGGCCAAAATACACTTTGTGAGACCATGCCAAGCTTTTCATAAGTGATTAGCACGGGCTTTGGCGTAATTAGTAGAATTAATACAACCGCGGCAAGTGTATACCAACGTGTTTTGCTTTTTTTAAGTTCGACTTCAGGTGCGGCTTGTTGCCCAGCTTGTGCGCGCGCTTGTTGTTGATTTAAGGGTCTTTGGCGTTTTGCTTGCGTTGGTTTCTTTCGTGCAGGTGCTTTACCAAGTAAAGATTGTTTTTTTATTTTGTTAGACATAAAGCTTATCTGGCCTTTTAAACATAGGTCTCTATAATGAGATTATAACGAAGTTTTTGATATAATAGTCAAATTCAAATCACTTATAGCTTAAATGCGTTACACTCTTCAGTGCAATGAGTGTTTATCTTCATAGTTTAAGAGGAATAGTATGGATACGCAGCTTTCAATTCTTATTGTGGACGACGTAGGCACAGTTCGCAGTTTTTTAAATCAAACATTGATGCACCTAGGTATCGATAATGTGCGTGAGGCTTCTACGGCCGCGCAGTGTTTAAGCGCATGTAAAGAAAAAGAGTTCAATATTATCTTCTTAGATATTGAATTACCCGATGGTGACGGCAAAGAGATTATCTCGCAAATCAACGAAATTTCGCCTGAAGCGAATGTTGTGATGGTTTCGGCTCATTCAACGGTCGAAAACGTTAAAGAAGCGATTGAGAAGGGCGCTAAAGGGTTTGTAGTAAAACCTTTCACACCTAAGAAAATTGCCGCCATGCTGAAAAAGTTTTACCCAGAACTCGAAATTGTCTAGCTAACTGGTTTAATGAGGCATAGTGAAAACGTGCCTTGTTAAATTACAGATAAAAAAAAACCGGCATAAGCCGGTTTTTTTATATTCATCAAAAACAAATTATAGCGCTTTGATTTTAGCTGCTAAACGGCTCTTATGACGAGCTGCTTTGTTCTTGTGGATAAGACCTTTAGTTGCGTAACGGTCTAGGATAGGTGTTGCAACAGCGAATGCTGCTTGTGCAGCTTCTTTGTCGCCCGCTTCAATTGCAGCAACTACTTTTTTGAAGTAAGTGCGCATCATTGAACGACGGCTTGCGTTATGTTGACGATTTTTTTCGCTCGTAATAGCGCGTTTTTTTGCAGACTTGATGTTAGCCAAGGTTTGCTCCTAACAATCTTAAAATAAGCTTAATTTAAAGGCCGTGGAATATGCCTGTTTTTATCATGAATGTCAACGAAAATTTGACATCTCAAGAAAAACTGCTCCTTATAACGAACATCAATTTGCCGCTTTAGCAGTTAATATCGCCATTGTAACAAAGGGTCGGGTTCGAGCCTAGTGCTTTAAAGATATTTTAGGCATAATCGCCCATCTTAAAGGTTTTTTGATAATGGGTTTAAGGTGGCAAAAGGATTATTTCGTTCTGGAATGATTGTTAGTGCAATGACAATGATTTCACGTGTTTTAGGGTTAGTACGAGATGCTGTTGTGGCTAATCTGCTTGGGGCCAGTGCCGCAGCCGATGTGTTTTTATTTGCCAATCGAATTCCTAACTTTTTAAGACGTTTGTTTGCTGAAGGAGCTTTTGCTCAAGCTTTTGTACCGGTTTTATCTGAGATAAAAGAGCAACAAGGTGACGATAAGGTGAGGTTGTTTGTGGCTCAAGCAGCCGGCACCTTAGGCACCATTTTATTGATTGTCACCCTGTTTGGGGTGGTTGCCTCTCCAGTCATCGCAGCATTATTTGGTACCGGTTGGTTTATCGATTGGTGGCAAGGAGGCGAAAATGCCGAAAAGTTCGTACTGGCCAGTGCGCTGCTAAAGCTGACTTTCCCTTATTTGTTTTTTGTGAGTCTGGTTGCCCTGAGCGGTGCGGTTATGAACGTCTATAATCGCTTTGCTGTGGCTGCATTTACGCCTGTGCTGTTGAATGTATCAATTATCACGTGTGCTGTTTTTCTACACGATAAATTTTCGGTAGGGGCATACGCACTTGCCATTGGCGTGTTTGTGGGGGGCTTAGTACAGTTACTGTTTCAGTTGCCATTTTTGTACCGTGCCCGTATGTTGAGCCGCCCTAAATGGGGCTGGCAAGATGAAAACGTTAAGAAAGTTCGAAAGCTCATGCTACCTGCCTTGTTTGGTGTTTCGATAAGCCAAATAAACTTGTTACTCGACACCATGATTGCCTCGATGTTGATGACCGGCTCTATCGCGTGGCTTTACTACTCAGACCGTTTAATTGAGTTTCCTCTTGGCTTATTTGGTATTGGTATCGCGACAGTCATTTTGCCCGCATTATCTAAGTTACATAGCACTAATAGCACAAAAGATTTCCAGCTAACCCTTGATTGGGGTGTGCGCTTTGTTATTTTCTTAGGCTTGCCTGCCATGTTTGGTTTAATGGTGATTAGCCCGCTCATTATTACGGTTTTATTTGACCATGGCGCGTTTCAGGATGGTGAAGTTGATCATGTAAAAGCGGTTAGTTATGGAGTGATGGCCTACTCGGTAGGATTGGTTAGCTTTATGCTAATCAAGGTGTTAGCACCGGGTTTTTATTCACGTCAAGATACTAAAACCCCTGTAAAAATAGGTATTAAAACACTGGTGTTAAATATGGTGTTTAACATTATGTTGGCCCCCTTTATTGGCTATTTGGGGTTAGCGTTAGCAACCGCGATGTCGGCCAGTTGTAATGCCTATTTGTTGTATCATCAATTACGTAAAGATGGCGTCTATCAGTTTTCTGCGATGAGCCTTAGCTTTACCTTTAAGTGTTTGTTTTCAAGTTTATTAATGGCTGCTTCAGTGTGGTATGTTGGCCAGCAATTTGCGTGGAAAACATGGCACTTTAGTGAGCAGGTAGTGCTATTGACGGGGTTATTGGCACTTGCTGCTTTTGTGTACTTTGTAGCCTTGTTCATTTTAGGTGTGCGACTAAATACGATAAAAAGTGTTGCAACTACTGAATCAAACTAAAAAAAAGATTATAATCGGCGCTTCAAGCCCGATATCAATGTTTTGGGCTCGCTGATAAAGGCAAAAAGGTGGCATGGAGTTAATTAGAGGTATTCACAATATTCGCGCGCAGCATTATGGCTGTGTGTTGACCATTGGTAATTTTGATGGCGTGCACTTAGGTCATGCAGAAGTGATTAAAGGCTTGCTGCAAGACGCAGAAAAGCATCAATTGCCAAGTACCGTGATGTTATTTGAGCCTCAGCCACAAGAGTTTTTTGCTAAAGATAATGCACCTGCGCGTTTAACTCGACTACGTGATAAGCTCAGCTTACTAGCAAAGCTAGGTGTTGAGCGGGTGATTTGCATTAGCTTCAATCAGCAATTTGCCAATATGGAAGCAGAGCAGTTTGTCAGCCAAGTTTTGGTTGAAAAGTTAGGCGTTAAAGCGCTGACAGTAGGCGATGACTTTTGCTTTGGGAAACGTCGTCGTGGTGATTTTGCGCTATTAAAAACCATGGGCGCTGAGCTAAATATGGATGTGAAAAGTACTGCAAGTTTTCGTAGACTCAATGATAGAGTGAGCAGTACCCTTATTCGCCATGCGCTTGCTGCAGGGCAATTAGAAGATGCAAAAACCATGTTAGGCCATGGTTATGCAATTTCTGGACGTGTTATTCATGGCTGGGAAAAAGGTCGTGAGTTGGGGTTCAGAACCGCCAATATTGCGTTGAAGCGCCAAGTATGTCCTGTAAATGGTGTATTTGCAGTGCGAGCAACCGTTGGTGAAAAAAAATTATTTGGGGTTGCAAATATTGGCAACAAACCCACATTTAATGGAACACGCGCATTGTTAGAGGTTCATCTTTTCGACTTTGCGAAAGATATTTATGGACAATTTATGCACGTGGAGCTAATCAAGAAGCTTCGCGATGAGAAAAAATTCGAGACATTAACACAATTGACGGCGCAGATTGCAGATGATGTAACCGCCGCTAAACAGTGTTTTGGTTTAAATTAGGTAGCCGATACGGAAAGTAGGATTAATGAGCGACTACAAACATACTTTGAATTTACCGGAAACAGCGTTTCCAATGCGCGGCAATTTGGCACAACGTGAGCCAAACATGCTTAAAACATGGTATGAAGACGATCTTTACGGTCAAATTCGCAGCGCTAAAAAAGGTAAAAAAACCTTCATTTTGCATGACGGCCCTCCGTATGCAAACGGTGATATCCATTTAGGCCACTCGGTAAACAAAATTCTTAAAGATATTATTGTTAAGTCAAAAACCCTGTCTGACTTCGATGCACCTTACGTGCCGGGTTGGGATTGTCATGGTTTACCAATTGAATTAATGGTTGAAAAGAAAGTAGGCAAGCCGGGCGTGAAAGTGTCTGCTGCTGAGTTCCGTGAAAAGTGTCGTGAATACGCTAAAAAGCAAGTTGAAGGTCAAAAAACAGACTTTAAACGTCTAGGTGTATTTGGTGATTGGGACAAGCCTTACTTAACAATGAACTTTGACTTTGAAGCGAATGCGATTCGTGTTCTTGGTCGTATCATTAAAAATGGTCACTTACACAAAGGTGCTAAGCCTGTTCACTGGTGTACAGATTGTGGTTCAGCACTTGCTGAAGCGGAAGTTGAATATCAAGATAAACAGTCTCCAGCAATCGATGTACGCTTCGAATTTGCTGATCAAGATGCTGTAATCAATGCGTTTGAACTAGCTGAAGGCCATACAGGTACTGGTGCAGTGAGTACTGTTATCTGGACGACAACACCTTGGACACTACCTGCTAACCGTGCAGTAGCAGTTCACGAAAAGCTTGAATATGCCCTTGTTCAAATTGACGATGAAGGTGCACAGCAGCGTTTAATCTTAGGTTCTGAGCTAGTTAAAGATGCTATGGACCGTTATGGCTTTAAGCATTACCACGTACTAGGTTATGTGAAAGGTGCGGCACTTGAGAACTTACAGGTTGCTCACCCATTCTATGACTTCACAGTGCCTGTGATTGTTGCTGATCACGTTACAACTGATTCTGGTACTGGTGTTGTTCATACTGCACCTGGTCACGGTCAAGAGGATTTCGCGGCCGGTCTTGCTTATGGTTTAGAAGTGGCTAACCCAGTTGGTGCTAACGGTGTTTACTTACCTGACACACCAATGTTTGCTGGTCAGCACGTATTTAAAGCAAATGCGAGCGTTATTGACGTATTAACTGAAAACAATGCGTTATTACATCACCATGCGCTTACACATAGTTACCCACATTGTTGGCGTCACAAAACGCCAATTATCTTCCGTGCGACGCCACAGTGGTTCGTAAGTATGGACCAAGCTAACCTTCGTCAAGATTCATTAAGAGAAATCAAAAAGACTGAGTGGTTACCTGAGTGGGGCGAAAGCCGCATTGCAAACATGGTTGAAGGTCGTCCTGATTGGTGTATTTCACGTCAACGTACATGGGGTGTGCCAATTGCATTATTCGTTGATAAAGACACGGGTGCACTTCATCCGAATACACAAGAGCTTATCGAAGAAGCTGCAAAACTGGTTGAAAAATCAGGTATTCAAGCGTGGTATGACTTAGAGCCAGCAACTTTACTTGGCGATGATGCTGAGCAGTACATGAAAGTACAAGATACGTTGGATGTATGGTTTGACTCAGGTGTGACACACGCATGTGTGGTTGATGCACGTGAAGATTTAACCGGTCCTGCTGATCTTTACTTAGAAGGTTCTGATCAACACCGTGGTTGGTTTATGTCGTCAATGATGACATCGGTTGCTATCAATGGTCATGCGCCATATAAGCAAGTGCTAACACATGGTTTCACCGTTGATGAAAATGGCCGCAAGATGTCTAAATCATTAGGCAACGTAATTTCGCCACAAAACGTGATGAACAAACTAGGTGCTGACATCTTACGTTTATGGGTTGCATCAACTGATTTTACAGCTGAAATGACTGTATCTGATGAAATCTTTAAACGTTCAGCAGACCGTTATCGTCGTATTCGTAACACGAGCCGTTACTTACTTGCGAATTTAAATGGTTTTGATCCTAAAACGGATCAAGTTGCTATTGAAGACATGGTTGAGCTTGACCGTTGGATTGTGGGCCGCGCAGCTGAGCTTCAAGATGAAATCTTAGCGGCTTATGACAAGTATCAAATGCTACTTGTAACGCAAAAGCTAATGAACTTCTGTACTGGTGAGCTTGGTTCTTTCTACCTAGACGTTATTAAAGACCGTCAATACACAGCGAAAAGCGACAGTCATGCGCGTCGTTCATGTCAAACTGCGCTTTATCACATTGCCGAAGCAATGACGCGTTGGATGGCACCGATCTTAAGCTTCACCGCGCAAGAAATTTGGGAAGCATTACCAGGTGAGCGTGACAAGTTTGTATTCACTTCAGTATGGTACGATGGCTTGCAAGCCTCTTCACAAGGTAAATTCAGCAACGATGATTGGTTAACAATCCTAAACGTGCGTGATGAAGTAAACCGTGTGCTAGAAGCCGCTCGTAAAGAAGAAGTTATTGGTGCAACTCTACAAGCAAACGTAAACATTTATGCAGGTGAAGAGCTAAGCGCGAAATTAGCTGCATTAGGTGATGAACTGCGCTTTGTACTATTAACGTCAGGTGTGACAGTTGAAACTGTGACAGCACAGCCTGAAGGTACTCAAGTGACTGAGATTGATGGTTTATTCATTAAAGTTGCAGCAACAACCGCTGAAAAGTGTGAGCGTTGTTGGCACTACTGTGATGATGTAGGTGCTGATCCTGCACACCCTGAAATCTGTGGCCGTTGTGTAAGCAATGTTGACGGCGATGGTGAACAGCGTCAGTTCGCATAGGAGTTGTTTGTGAGCAAACTAGCCGGAAAAAGTGGCTTGGTTTGGTTATGGCTGAGTCTACTACTTTTAGTAGTAGACCATGCGACAAAAACACTTGTCGTTAGTACCATGGCCTACGAAGAGTCGATTGATATTCTGCCGTTTTTTAATTTCACTTATGTACATAACTATGGTGCGGCCTTTAGCTTTTTAAGTGATTCAGGTGGCTGGCAGCGCTGGTTCTTTAGTTTGATTGCAGTGTCGATCAGTGTGCTTTTAGTGTGGTGGCTGAAACGCTTGCCAGCGTCTAACAAAGTATTATGTTCTGCGTATGCGTTAGTATTAGCCGGTGCGATTGGCAACTTATACGACCGCATCGCTTATGGCTATGTCATTGACTTCCTGCATGTATATTACGAAAACTGGCACTTTCCTGTTTTTAATATTGCCGATTGTGCAATTTGTATCGGTGCCGCATTACTTTTATTTGATGCCTTCACAGGCGAAAGTCCTAAGGAGCAACGAGCATGAGCCAAGCTGTAATTGGTGAAAACTCTGAAGTGATCTTTCATTTCTCAATTAAGTTAGAAGATGGCTCAGCAGCCGATTCAACGAAGGTGCATAATAAACCTGCAAAATTGCGAATGGGTGATGGTAGCCTGACAGAAAATTTTGAAAAGTGTTTACTCGGTTTAATGGCTGGTGACAGCAAGTCATTTGCATTAGAGCCTGAAGATGCATTTGGTCAACCAAATCCAGATAACATTTATTATGTAGACCGCAGCAAGTTTGGTGCTGAGACCCCAGCTGAAGTTGGTAATATTATTGCCTTTACTCAACCTGATGGCACAGAGTTACCAGGTCTTGTTCGTGAAGTTCAAGGTGACTCAGTCACGATTGACTTTAACCACCCACTTGCCGGGCAGCGCTTAACCTTTGAAGTTGATATTTTAGAGGTAACAGGTTAATGGATATTTTATTAGCGAATCCACGCGGCTTTTGTGCTGGCGTTGACCGTGCAATTAGTATTGTGGAGCGCGCACTCGATATCTTTGAAAAGCCAATCTATGTGCGCCATGAAGTCGTTCACAATCGATATGTTGTTGATGGCTTAAAAAATCGTGGTGCTGTGTTTGTTGAAGAGCTAGATCAGGTTCCTGACGACAGCATTGTTATATTCAGTGCGCATGGTGTATCGCAAGCTGTTCGTAGTGAAGCAAAGCGTCGCGACCTTAAAGTGTTCGATGCCACGTGCCCACTGGTAACAAAAGTGCATATGGAAGTAACACGCGCAAGTCGTAAAGGCACTGAGTGCGTGTTAATTGGTCACCATGGCCATCCTGAAGTAGAAGGCACAATGGGGCAGTACGACAACGAAGCGGGTGGTATTTACTTAGTAGAAACCCCTGAAGATGTTGCTGGCCTAACGGTTAAAAACCCTGAAAACCTGTTTTACTGTAGCCAAACGACGTTATCTGTAGATGATACGGCAGATGTGATTGATGCACTTCGTACTAAGTTTCCGGCAATTGATGGCCCGCGTAAAGATGACATTTGTTATGCTACGCAGAACCGTCAAGATGCAGTCCGTGACTTAGCAGATAAAGTGGATGTGCTGCTTGTAGTAGGGGCTAAAAATAGCTCTAACTCAAATCGTTTACGTGAACTTGCTGACAAAATGGGCACCACTGCTTATTTAATTGATGATGCGAGTAATGTTGAAGCGGATTGGTTCAACAGTGTCAATGCAGTGGGTGTGACTGCAGGTGCATCTGCACCAGAAGTTTTAGTTCAACAGGTTATTACTCGTTTAAAAGAACTAGGTGGCAATCAAGTTGTTGAAAATCCTGGTGAAGAAGAGAACATAGTATTTGCCGTTCCTGTTGAGCTACGCTAATCTAAGCAAATAGTAGTCAACAGTTAAAAGAGGAGCCCATGAGCAAACAGCCAAATTCAAACGGCTTGCTGATTGCGGCTCTTTTTCAATCCCGAGGTGTCCTTGCCACCCTGATCGTCAGCCAAGTCATTGCTATTTTGCTCGCCTTCTCACCCATGAGTTTAGGTGATGTTTGGTTACGCCTTGCTATATTTAGCTGCTTTTTACATCTAATCTTTCTTTCTAGCTTGTCGATACTGTATGTGTGCCGAGCCTTACTTACAGAGCTGTCACATTCAAAGCAGCTATTTATTCTGATATTCACATTACTGGCATCAACGTATGTTTTTAGTTGGCTGTTTTTGTCAGTGTTTTCAGATGTGTTCGCTATGGAGTCGAGGGCTAACTTTATTGTCAGCAATTTACTGATCATATTTTTGGTAACGGCGCTATTCAGCCAATTTTTACTTATTCATAATCAAAAAGAGCAGCAAACTAAAGCGTTAGCGCAGGCTGAGCTTGATGCCTTACAAGCCAGAATACGCCCCCACTTTTTGTTTAATAGTTTAAACACAGCTGCTGAGCTGACACATTATGATGCTGAGGCGGCTGAACAAGCAATTTTAGCGCTGGCGGCGCTGTCACAGGCTGCTATGCGCAGTGGTAAAGCCATAAAGCTTGTTGACGAAATTACTTTGTGCCAACAGTATGTAGCCCTTGAACGTTGGCGCTATGGCGAACGCCTAGCATTAAGCTGGCAATTACCTGGCGAGTTGCCAGACATTGATATTCCGTGTTTAACAATACAGCCAATTATTGAAAATGCGGTATTTTATGGCGTCGAGCCAGCAGAACAAGGCAATATTTCTGTTGAAATGCATCAATCGGATAAAGCTTATACCTTTATTATAACGAATCCTGTAGCTGCAGAAGTGAATAACTCACGAACAGGAAATGGGATGGCACTGGATAATATCCGCCAACGTTTGGCGCTTTTCTATCAACAAAAAGCACAGCTGACGACCACAATTCGTGATGATGTATTTAGAGTGAAGCTGGTAATACCAAAGCAGAGGGATGCATGATAAAAGTTTTGATTGCCGATGATGAACCACTAGCAAGGGCACGTATAAAACGTTTATTAGCTGCGTATGAGGGTTGCACTATTGTTGGTGAAGCAAGTAATGGTGAGCAAGCAATTGAACTTTGTAAGCAACTACAGCCCGATTTAGTGATGCTTGATATTAATATGCCTAAGCAGTCTGGCCTTGAAGTGGCCGCAGAGCTAAAACAGTTTTCGATCCCGCCTGCAGTTATGTTTTTAACGGCCCATTCAGAACATGCTCTAACTGCATTTGAGCTCGCTGTTGATGGCTATTTAGTTAAACCTGTTTCTGAGCAAGCATTAGCTAAAGCAATGGCACAACTGAGTAAATTAAACCGTACTCAAGTAACTGCCCCCGAAAATAACTACATTAGTTATCAACTTGCAGGTGTAATACGACGAGTTAATGTAGATGATGTGGTTTGCTGTATCGCAGAGCAAAAATATACTCGAGTAGTGTTTTTTGAAGGTGAGGCACTTGTTGAGCAAAGTTTAAAGCAACTAGAGCAAACCTATCCGCTGCAGCTACTTAGAGTTCACCGTAATACACTTGTGAATAAGCAACATATTGTTAGCCTTAATAGCCCATCTTCAGGTGGGCATACAGTTACGATGAAGCAGTATGAAGAGCCTTTGACAGTTAGTCGCCGAGAGCTTAAAAATGTTAAAGCTGTAATGGGTAAATAATAACAATCTTCATTGCAGCATCTTATCTTCAATAATTACTTTCTTATTAGTCACTATCTAACTTTGAGCAAAGTTTAAGTACCGTTTATCGCGCATTTTGACCGCTCGTCCATATACAGATTGTTATTTATTTTTGCCGTAATATTCTTACGGTATGTAAAAGTATCTATTAACTTCATCATGATTAAACATTCTGAGCAGCAAGGCTTTACGCTTATTGAAGTACTTATTGCCTTTGTTATTTTAAGTTTTGGTTTGTTAGGTGCCGTGGCCCTGCAAGCAAAAGCGAAGCAGGCAAGCTTTGATTCTATGCAGCGTGCAGCTGCTGTAGCACTTGGTAATGACATTATCCAGCGTATGCGAGCGAACGACTCACCTGGCTTTGCAGCGTTATATAATGGCACTTTCGATAGTAATACAGCTCTAAACACAAGTTTGAGTTGCTATAACTCAGCATGTAGTGCTCAACAATTGGCAGAATTAGATAAACAACAATGGGTGCGTGCAATTCAGGCTCGTGAAAACACCGGTGCTTTAGACGATGCAACTGTGTGTATAAATAGCACCCCAGTAGCGGCAGGCAATGCGAGTGAATTTAATATTGAGGTTGTGATCAGTTGGCAAGGCCGTCAAGAGCTTAGTGCTAATAAAGATACCGCTGCAATTGATTGTGGTTCTAAAGGCGATAAGCGACGTTTGATTGTTCTACAAAGCTATATTTATTTAAGGTCTTGATATGAAAAAGCATAATGGATTTACTCTCGTCGAGATGATGGTTGCTTTATTCATCGGAGGTGTGGTGCTCGGCGGGGTGATGTTTACCTATATAAGCATGAAGTCAACGACTCGTGACACGATGACAATTGGAGAGCTACAAGAAACTGGCAGACTGGCTATGAATATCATGCAACGTGATATTGAACAGATTGGTTTTTGGGGCACGTTTTATGAAGACTCTTTCTCAGATGCAAATACAAACAGTTTAGGAAATCCCGGTAATGATTGTTCAGAAGGCCTTAATAATGGCAGCTTTCCAGATACAGCTGCAACCAGTAACTTTCGCTCCGTTTATGCAGTGCAAACAACCGGTAACTCAGCCCTTGGATGTATAAACAATGTTGAGAAAAATACAGATGTACTGCAAATTAAGTTTTTAGAAGGCTTACAAATTCAACCTGCCAATACTAGCGATAACTATTATTATTTCATCGCCGAGCAAGAGCTTGCAGAATTTCAGCGCGGCCCAATCGCGGCAGCGGCTGTAAATGGCAATGCCACGATTTGGCGCTATCGACATCATGTTTATTACATCGCCAAGCAAACTTACACCATTAATGACCAAAGAGTGTCTGTTCCTCTACTTCGACGTAAACGCTTAACTCCGGATGGGGGCATGACAACTGAAACGGTTATGGAAGGGGTAGAAAATATGCACTTTGTGTTTGGTCTTGATACTACAAATAACAGTCGTGTTGATACATATAAAAGTATCAGCCAGATGACCAACACTGATTGGGAAAATCGCCGTGGTATTTTGACAGTGCAAGTATTCTTACTTGTGAGATCGCTTTTACCAGATTCAAACCTTAAGTTGAAAAATCAAACTTATACATTGGGTGAAGACGCAAATAGCCGCGTTCTTACATTTGACGATAACTACCGACGCGCACTATTTACGACCACTATCCGCTTGAACAATGTTGGGGCAAACTTATGGCGCATTTAACTATGATGCATAAGCAACAAGGTGTTGTATTAATCGTTGCTTTGATCATGGTTATTGCGATAACCGGTATTGCTGTGACTTTGATGAGCAGCAGTAGTGTAGATATTAAAATCACAAATGCCGCTCAAGAGAGAGAAGCGGCAGAGAATGAATTAATTGGTGATGTACAAAACGTCATTGCTAATGAAGCAAAAAAATTAGGTAACAGCCGGTTTTTCTTTAGTAGAGGGCAAGTTCCTGAAACAGGCCTAGATCTAGGTAATACAAATGACACATCTAATACCATGTTTAACAAAAATGAAGGCCCTATGGCTTTAAGGTGCCCAAGACGTTTTGATGATACTGCAGGCTTAAGATGCAATATGGTTGAGATTAATTCAGTGATTGAATATGGCTCTAAAAGTAAGCATAACCTCACTATTACAACAGGGATTGCTCAAGAAATGCTGAGCTTAAATAGTGGAAATTAATGGAGTAAGGCGAGTATGAAAATGAAGTTAAACAGCCTATTTTTTATTTTTGCATGTGTATTTTGCCAAAACCTTTATGCTGAAGATATAGATCTATATGTAAATTATGACGTAGCGGAAGACGAAAAATTACGGGTCTTACTTGTTTTTGATACATCAAATAGCATGGCATTCTCTATAGAAACGGGCAAAGCCTGTAGAGATAAAGGAAAACTAATACTATGCCCTGAAGGAAGTCGTTTAGAAGTCGCACAGGAGGCGATGATTAAATTAATCAATGACAATACTGATATTGAGTTTGGTTTAATGCGGCTTATTAAAGGTACTGGTGGTTATATTGTCCATGGGATTGGAACAAATCATAATGCGATTAAAAATACTCTCAGAAATTGGGACATCACTGATCTAGAATTAGGGACCCCATTAGTTGAAACTATTACTGAAACATGGCGATACTTAATAGGAGATGACCTTTTTTTCGCGAATCTGGTTGAACCAGCTAAAAGAGATAGTTCAACAGAATCAAATGGTAAGTATATTTCTCCTTTCAAGCAGAACTTAGGTGATCCAGTACGATGCGATAATAGCGTAAATATTATATTGATGACAGACGGTGAACCTTACTATGATGTCGGTCAGGATAAATATATAGAAAACTTATATAAAAGTATTTATGGCACTTCACCTAAAAAAGTGGGTAATAGTCATTTACCCTCAATGGCAACAATTCTTCATGGTAAAGAGAATGAAAATAGGGATATATACCCTGAAACAAGTGTTGTAGATGGCGCAAATGTTTACACGATTGGTTTTGGTAAAGGCTTAGTTAAAAACGCAGGAGACATTTTACAGGCGACTGCTGATAATGGTGGCGGTAGTTATATTTTCGCAGAATCTGCAAAAGCGCTAAGTGATGCATTTGATAATGTTCTTACCGAGATTAGAGAGGTCAACTCAACTTTTTCTTCACCATCGGTAGCATCAAATAATTCAGATAAATTATCACATCGTGATGCAGTTTATTTTCCTATGTTTTTACCTTCAAACGATGCTCGGTGGCGAGGGAACCTTAAAAAGCTAAAAGTGTCTGGTGGTGTCGTAGTTGATGCCAACCTTGACTCCGCTCTTGGTAATGACGGGGCGATTTTATCAACAGCAAAAACATACTGGCAATCTAATAGCAATCTCATTGCTGATGGTGGATACGTTGAGAAAGGAGGCGTAAATGCTTATTTAGCTGAACAATCGAGTATCCCAAATAATGGCCGAAAAGTAATCACAAATTTATCGGGCGGTCGAATGCTCAATTTTACGGCTTACAGAGTCATAATCCATTATGGAAATCGATTTAAGGCTGCCGTTGATTTTGATTCAGATCCGGATGAAGTCTTTGATCTTATAAATTGGTCTCGTGGACTTGATGTTGATGATGAAGATCAGGACGGTTTAACAGACGATTCTCGTCATGATATTTTTGGTGATGTTCTGCACTCTAAGCCTGTGACGGTAGATTATGGCAACAATGATGTTCGTATTCTTATTGGGACTAATGCCGGTTATTTACATATGTTTCAGGACAAGAACGATGTTTTAAGTGAAAGCTGGGCATTTATGCCTGCGGAACTGTACTCAATTATTAAGCCATTACGCGATAAAAAGTTACACACAAAAGTGTATGGAGTGGATGGCCCAATAACCGTTTATTTTGATGACAAAAATGAAGACGGCATCGTTAATAATGATGACAGGGTATGGGCATTTTTCGGGTTACGTCGAGGTGGTAGTAGCTATTACGGTTTAGATATAACTAACCCTAATTCACCTTCTCTGATGTGGGGAGGGCCATTAAAAAGTAGTGATGGAAAATTTTTAGAACTGGCACAAACATGGTCTAAACCTCAAATTACATTTATCAACCTTAAAGGCTATGAAGATAGACCGCTATTGGTATTTGGTGCCGGCTACGACACGAATAAAGATAATTCAATCTCAGCAGATTCTAAAGGGCGAGGCTTATACATTGTCGATGCAGAAACAGGTAAACAAGTATGGGCGTTAACAAATTCAGAAGGTGGCTTTAAAGGTGAGCATAGTATAGCGTCTGACATACATTTACTCGATTCAGATTACGACGGCTACACTGACAGACTGTATGCAAGTGATACTGGCGGTGGGATCTGGCGAGTTGACTTAGCGACAAACAACCTAAAAAATTGGACGCACTTTCAACTTGCAAAATTAGGCAATAATAACCGCCGCTTTTTTTATGAGCCATATGTTTCAAGAACGTTGTTCAGTAAAGTAACAGAAACAACAATTGACGGTGAAAAAACTTACTCAAGAATTGATACTCCTTTTGATGCGGTATTGATTGGTAGTGGTGATCGTACAGATCCATTGAATTTAAAAGTCAGTGATAAGCTCTATATGATTCGAGATGTAAACACGGTAACTCGAAGCTTTGAAGAGGATGAAATTCCAGATTTAATTTGGCAATCAGATTTAATGAATGTAGATAGTGACCCGTTTGCCAAAGTGACCGACAGTTTGAAAGACTTTGTTGAATTAGAAGCTGATTTAGCTGAAAAAGATGGTTGGTTTTATAATTTAGGGTGGGGTGAAAAGGCAACTTCGAAAGCTACCGTGTTAGGGGGCGTTGCTTACTTTACTACCTATAAACCAGATACCAGTTCTTTATCGGATTCTCAGTGCTCAATTGCAGAAGGTCAAGGTTATCTTTATGCATTTCATCTTCACTATGGGACCAAAGTGTATGATTGGTTAAGAACCCCAACAGCGGCAGAACTACCAGATACACCAACTATGTATGTTGAAGATGGTGATGTGTATATATTTCCATTACCAAATAAAGACCCAAATTGTACTGAAAACTGTGAGAAAATTGAGGCTAAAGTAGTTAATGGGCCTACTCCTAGCGTTGACGAAAATGGCAATGTTCAGCTTTATGATGAGGAGCCACTTAAATTAGAAGTTCATCAAAGTTATATTTATAAGCAAGAACAAAATGATAATAGCCAGTGATTAACTGATTTGTTATTTTATTTTAATTTTAACTGAATCCTTCTTTTTCAACCCAGTTCTTCTGGGTTGATATTTTTATTTGTTTTTACTGTGCGCTGCCTTTATTTATATATTTTTTATAATGTTGTCTTGAAATATTTACAATTAACTTATTGTATATAAATCGCTTTTTACGCCTCTCTTTCCCCTGCTGTTAATTATTTGATTTTTAATGGCTTTTATTTCTTTATTCTTATCTGGTTTCTTGTTTTTAATTGGTAAATATTTTAATAAATAAGTGGAATGATATTGTATATTTATTATAATACTTATTGGTTAGCCTGAATTGGTTGTATGTTTTAAATTTAAAAACACTTTTTACCTGTCTTTTTATGCTGACTTAAATTATTACTAGGCGAAATGTAGATGAAATATCACGCGAAGGTTTGCTATGGAAAACTATCAAATTAATCAAAATGTAAAACACAGTGTTTCAAGTATGCACAAACAAAAAGGTGTTGTTTTGATTATTGCACTAATAATGGTTGTTGCGGTGACTGGTATTGCAGTGACCTTAATGAACAGCAGCAGTGTAGATATTAAAATAACGAACTCAGCGCAAGAGCGTGAAACGGCAGAAAATAGCTTAATTGGTACGGTGCAAAAAGTTATCGCTAATGAAGCTGCAGCAGGTGGCAACAGTGCTTTTTTAATGAAAGCATCTGAAATACCTGAAGGCGGTTATGGCATGGGGGATATGGATGGCGCATCTAACACTATGACAAATTTAAATAATGGTGCGCTAGATTTACCTTGCCCACGTAAATTTAACTTCACTGCTGGTGTGTCTTGTAACATGGTCCAAGTCGATACAACGATTACTTATGGCACTAAGAGTAAACATACCTTAACGATCAGCACAGGTGTTGCCCAAGAAATGGCTAGCCTAAATACGGGCGGTTAGTGGAGAAAGTGATGAATATAGAAAAAATTACTCAACGAATACTGCTATCTTCATTAGCAGTCATTAGTTTTTTGGGCCACGCCGAAGATATTGAGTTATATGTAAACCACAATGTTAACTTGGACGAAAAACCCCGAGTTCTTATAGTTTTCGATACCTCAGGTAGTATGGCATTTTCAACCAGCTCTGGTAACAGCTGTGGCTTCTCAAATGGTTTATATATCCCATGTTCAGATAGTCGCCTAGGGGTTGCACAAGACGCTATTACTAAATTGGTTGATGGTAACGATGACATCGATTTTGGCTTAATGCGTTTTAATAGCACTAATGGTGGCTATGTGCTAGCTGGCATTGGTTCACAAATATCGGCCTTGAAAACCACAATTGCGGGTCTTCCTGCCGATGGCGGGACACCACTGACCGAAACGCTATGGGAAGCTTATCTTTATATAACAGGGCAAAGTCTCTTCTACGGCGAAAAGGTTAATGCTGCTCTTCGTGATACTACAATAGAAAGAGGCACGCCTTATACAACATCAGTGCGAGTCTGCTCTGGTAAAGGTTGGAGTAAAGTTTGTTGGTACGAGCCACGTATTGAGTATACCTATTCCTATATTTCACCATTTGATAATTCAGAAGAAGTAAAACGCTGTGATAATTCAGTAAATATTATCTATATGACTGATGGTGACCCGTCGGCTGGCTCTGATAATGAACAGGACTCTAATATTAGTGCATTACACAAGTCGTACTTTGGTAGCTATTTAAGTGATGATGATAAAATTGCTGGTGTGTATTTACACAAGCTCGCAAAAGTTATTCACGGTACTGATGATGTTGAGGTGGATTTAAGGCCAACGACGACTGATATTCACGAAACAGGACGAGTTTATACCATAGGTTTTGGTAGTGGTATGAGTGATAATGGTAAGCGCTTACTATCTGAAACCGCAGCGGAAGGTGGTGGTAAGTACCTTCATGCTAATACTGCAGAACAACTTTCTGAGGCCCTTAAAAATACCATTACTCAAATTCGAGAAGTGAACGATACGTTCACGGCACCATCAATTGCAAGTAACAATGTTGACCAAACTCGTAGTCGCGAATCGATTTATTATGCGATGTTTTACCCTAAAACAGGTGCTCGTTGGCGTGGAAATCTGAAAAAGCTAAAAGTATCTGGCGACCAAATTACCGATAGAGATGGTAAGCAAGCTCTCAATGAAGATGGTTTAATTGATAAAGATGCAAAAACTTTTTGGCTGCCTAGCGGTGAGAGCGCTGATGGTAATTCAGTTGAGTTAGGTGGTGTAAACCTGTATTTATCTAACTCTTCGAGCGTGCCAAATGAAGGACGCAAAGTACTAACAAATGTCAACGGCCGCATGCTTAACTTTACCCGTTATCGGGTAGTGTTCCATTACGGAACTATAGCCAAGGCTGCCGTTGATTTTGAAGCTGATCCGGATGAAGTTGAAGACCTTATTAATTGGTCAAGAGGCCTAGATATTGATGATGAAGACAAAGATGGATCGACAACGGATTCGCGTAAAGACATCTTCGGTGATCCACTACATTCAAAACCTGTAACAATTGACTATGGTAATGATGATATCCGAGTTTTAATTGGTACTAATGCAGGATACTTGCATATGTTCCAAGATAAAAACGATGTACTGAGCGAAAGCTGGGCGTTTATCCCTCGAAGCTTGTATAAAATAATAAAGCCACTTCGTGATAACCAAGCAGATACCAAGGTTTATGGTGTTGACGGGCCAATCTCTGTATTTTTTGATGATAAAAATAGTGATGGCATCGTAAATGGATCAGACCGTGTTTGGGCATTCTTTGGCCTAAGACGCGGTGGTAATTACTACTACGGACTCGATATAACTAACCCAGACTCGCCAAGTCTGCTGTGGGATCAGCCAATTGTAGGTGGCACAGGTGACTTTAAAGAATTAGGGCAAACCTGGTCTAAACCTTCAGTTACTTATGTGAATCTAGATGGTTATAAAGACAGACCTGTGCTTATTTTTGGTGCTGGTTACGATACTAACAAAGACAATGTTATTCGTACTGATGATTCTCATGGTAGAGGTATTTTTATTGTTGATGCGCAAACAGGCAAAAAAGTGTGGGCATTAACGCCGAGTGAGAATGGCTTTTTAGGAAAACATAGTATCGCGTCAGATATCAGTATCTTAGATTCTGACTATGATGGTTACATTGATAGGCTATATGCAACGGATACGGGCGGTGATGTGTGGCGTGTTGATATGCCTTCTGATAGCCCAACAGATTCAGAAAACCCATGGACACATTTTAAATTAGCAAGTTTAGGGAGTGCGCTTTCAACGCAAGATCGCCGTTTCTTCTATAAGCCTTTGATTGCTAGAACCATGTTTAGCAAAGTTTCAGAAACAACGGTTGATGGGAAGGCAGTAACTACCCGTATTGATACACCATTTGATGCTGTGCTGATAGGCAGTGGTAACCGTTCTAAACCAACCGGTACAGTCACTAATGATCAGCTGTTCATGATCCGTGATATCAATACAGTTACTCAGCCTTTTTTAGGTAATGATGTACCAGCAACCATTACACAAGCTGACTTGATGAATATGGATTCTGATCCATTTGGCAATGCACTGGACGACGTGGATAAATTTACCGATTTAGAAATTGAGTTAGGTGAGTATCATGGTTGGTATTACAACTTATCTTCTGCTGGTGAAAAATCCCTTGCAGCAAGCACTGTGATTGGCGGTGTTGCTTATTTCACCACGTATACGCCTGCTTCAGCGACAGAAACGGCTAATCAGTGCTCACTGACGGGCGGCTCAGGAAGTTTATATGCTTTCCACTTACATTACGGTACAAAGGTGTATGACAGCTTAAAATTTACCACCTCGAATGATGTGCCAGATACGCCTCAACTTTATTTTGGTGTAGGTGACAGCTGTGTAGATGGTAATAGCGATGGTTATTGTGATGACAACACTGATGAAAAGGTTAAAGAACAAAGCCAGTTTTTAACTATAGGTCCAGGTATTAAAGGTGAGCAAAACCCACTGAAAGTACAAGAGATCCAAGGCCCTGGTTTAGTCATCGAAGACGGTAAAATTAAACTAGTTAGTGATGCAGTGCCAATTGGCTTTGGTTTTAAAACACAGCAAACCTTCATCTATAAGCAAGAGATAAACGATAATAGCCAATAATGGATTAAGCGACTGCTCTGCCTTACATGTTAAGGCAGAGCATGTACTGCTATTTGAATACCCGGCTTAATTGCATAATTATTGTTAGGCATCTATGATGAGAACAATGAGAGGTAACTCCTCTAAAAACAACTATATAGGTTTTTAAACTATGAACTTTATAAGAACAAAGGATCATAATGGTTTTACGCTAATCGAGCTGATGATTACCGTAGCTATATTAGGGATTATCGCGAGCATTGCTATTCCTAGTTATTTTGAGCACGTAAAACGTACAGCGCGAACAGAGGCAATTACTTCGTTATTAGATGCAGCTAATAAACAAGAGCAATACTTTGTCGATAATCGTGAATATACAAGCGCAATTGCTGATTTAGGTGTTTCTAGCTCTACAGAAAGTAACTTTTATACGATCACTGTAGAAGTAGACAATAGTGCGGGTACATTTGCATTTAAAGCAACACCTAAATCAGGCCCACCGTTACAAGATACCGAGTGTAAAACATTATCTATATCTGATACGGGTTTAAAAACATCAACAGGGTCTGCTGATTCAAGCACATGTTGGGGTAAATAAGCTTTATCAATTATCAGTTTGGCATTTATCAGTATCAATTAACCTGACCCGTCCAATTGGACTAACGCTTATAGCAAGCCCTTTGAGGCGTGCTTTACTATATTCTGGACAATAGATAAATTTCCCGTTACCTAGCCCCATCGGCATGCCTGATGGGCTAAATGTGACTGAATGACGTGGATAAGTCAGCATATCAAATTTATTAATCGCTTCGATTTCCATTAATTTGGAATCACCACTTTCAAATACACCAAGCTCACCTTTATCAACAAAAACAGTTAAAGATTTATGCCATATTTCCTTGTTGCAACGATTGTTTTTTAACGCGCAAAAGGTGACATGGGCATCATTTGTTTGCGCTTTGAGGCGAGTAAATTGCAAGGCTCTTTTTACCGTCTGCATGTTGCTATCTAAACGGTTTTTGGCCAGAAGTGGTTTATATTCAAATAAGGCGAAATGCAGCAGGAGTGATAAAATTGATAACACTACTAGGCTTTCAATTAACGTCGCTCCGTTGAGGCTGCGCAGAGTTGTAAGTGCCTTCATCCTTGAAGACTCCAAAATTGCGACTGTTTATTTAACTATAATTCGAGAGTGTGGGCTGTCAATTTACAAAGCTTAATTACAGACATCTGTCGTAGTGCCAATATATAAAGCAGTCCCTGAGGTAAATACTTCTAGTTGTTTGTTATTATCGTTATCAGCTTTTGAAGGGCAGTAAGTAAACGTTCCTTGACTTGACGAGAGCATACCGCTGGTATCAAAAATAATAGAATTATCACCAGTGAAATTTAACTGACTATTCTCTGGAACTTCTTCCATGACTCTTAAAATTACATCGCCTACGTTGGGGTTGTAAACACCATTTTGGTTTGAATCAAAGAACACAAAAACGCTGCCATTATCCCAATTTAATAAACAACGAGTGCGTATGTTGGTTTCTATGCTGTTGGTGTTACCACTACAAACAACAATGATCGCATCACTACTTGTTGCTTTTGCGCGTGCAAAACTGAGTGTGCGTTTTAACTCTAATAAATAGCTTTCGGCGCGGTCATTTTCTAGCATGTCAGAGCTATCCCAAAGAGCGATAACAGCAACAATACCGACAATGGCAAGCGTGACCATCAGCTCCAATAATGTAAAACCCCGTTGTAATGATTTCATTGTTGTCTCTATTTTGAATCACTTTGTTTAATAATATCATGATTGCTGATTTAATCACCGTAATTCATAGCTTTGTTTGCCATCAGCAATGGGATTGTCTAAAATCGAGGCAATCGAGAAATAATAAGTAACCCGAAAATGAAAAAAATCGAAGCAATTATTAAACCATTTAAGCTTGATGATGTACGCGAAGCATTATCAGATGTGGGCATCACAGGGATGACGGTAAGTGAAGTAAAAGGCTTTGGCCGTCAAAAAGGGCACACCGAGCTTTATCGTGGTGCTGAGTACATGGTGGACTTTTTACCTAAGGTAAAATTAGATATCGTATTAAGCGACGAAGATGTTGACCGTGCTATCGATGTTATCGTTAAAACATCGCAAACAGGTAAAATTGGTGACGGTAAAATCTTTGTTACTGACGTTGAGCGTGTTGTACGTATTCGTACTGCAGAAGAAGATGAAGACGCGATTTAATACTAATCCACAAACATTAAAAAAGGCGCCTCAGGCGCCTTTTTGCTTTTAGTCTATTTTAACGCTTATTAGCTTCACGTGTTGCTTTAGCGTGTTCACTTAGCTCAGGTAAACCAAGCTTGTTGTAGCTTTTTTCCATGATCTCAAGTGCTTGATCAAGGTAGCTACTTTGTGAGTAGTGCTCAACCACGTATTTACCACGGTTTGCTGCAGCAAGGTATGCCTCACGCTCATAGTAGTATTCAGCAACTTTTAACTCATAGCGAGCCATTTTATTAAGTAACCATACTAAACGTTTTTTCGCTTCTGGCGCATAAGCACTGTTAGGAAAACGTTTTAATAGCGTTGATAAGTCTGTAAATGCGACACGAGTACGGTTTGCATCTCTGTCAGCACGGTCTACACCAAAATATTCTTGGAATGCGTTTTCATCCGCTTTGATGTTTACCAAGCCACGCATGTAGTACATGTAGTCTAAATCTTTATGGTTTGGGTTTAAGCGAATAAAACGGTCGATTGTTGCGAGTGCTTGCTCAGTATTACCTGCTTGATAATGCGCATACACTAAGTCCATTTGTACTTGTTTTGATAAAGGACCAAAAGGGTAGCGAGAATCAATAGCGCTTAATAGCTCAATTGCACGGGCATATAAGCCAGAATCTAATGTTTGTTTTGCATCTTCATATAAAGCTTGCGCAGATTTATTAGGAACGCGTTGGATATCTTCTTGATCGGGTGCTGATGAACAGGCACCTAAGCCAAGTACAGATACTGAAAAAACTATGGCGAACGCACGTTTCCCTATTTTATTTATCATTTTATTTCTTACCTTCGATGTCTTCGGCTAGGCCAAGTGAGGAAAACCGAGTAAACTATACGTATTATATTAAAGCGATTCTAACCCAGTCGAGCACAGCTTGCACTGGTAAATTGGGTAAAGTTACTAATGTCAGAGCAAATTTCTCTCCAAGCCGAGGTTCCAATTGACCTTGGCGGTAAACGTCTAGACCAAGTATTAGCGCAATTGTTCCCTGATTATTCTCGATCACGTATAAAAACGTGGATTTTGGATGATAAAATCACTGTAAACGGTGAAATATTAAACACACCGCGCGAAAAACTACTCGGTGGCGAAATGGTGAGTGTAGAAACAACCATCGAAGCCCCTCGTGAATATGAGGCACAAAATATCAAATTAAACATCGTTTATGAAGACGATGATATTTTGGTAATTAATAAACCAATGGGATTAGTCGTTCATCCAGGTGCGGGTAACCCAGATGGCACGGTATTAAATGCTTTACTGCACCATTATCCTGATATTATTAATGTACCTCGTGCGGGAATTGTGCATCGTCTAGATAAAGACACCACTGGTTTAATGGTGGTGGCGAAAACAATTCCGGCACAAACACATTTAGTGTCTGCGCTACAAAAGCGTGAAAACTTCACCCGTGAATACGAAGCAATTTGTAATGGCACAATGACTGCTGGTGGCATGGTTGAAAAACCAATTGGTCGTCATGCAACAAAACGTACTCACATGGCCGTGCATGAAATGGGCAAACCAGCGGTTACGCATTATCGTGTTGCAGAAAAATTCCGTGCACATACACGCTTACGTTTACGTCTAGAAACAGGCCGTACTCACCAAATCCGTGTACACATGGCTTATTTAAACCACCCATTAGTTGGCGATCAACTGTATGGTGGTCGCCCACGTCCGCCTAAAGGCGCGACGCCAGAGCTGTTTCAAATGCTACGCGACTTTAAACGCCAAGCATTGCATGCTGTAAAACTATCAATTGCACACCCAATTACGGGTGAGTTAATGACCTGGCAAGCCCCTATTCCAGATGATATGGCAGCTATGACAGAAGCATTACGCGCTGATACTAAAGCAAACCCAAATATCGAGTTTTAAGCGTTATGATCACACCAGCATGGACTGCCCCAAACACTGTTAGTGCACTGAGTACGACCCGAAAGGGCGGTGTATCAGTTGCACCCTTTGATAGTTTTAATGTGGGTTTACATGTTGGTGATGATGAGCAAGCCGTGCTTGCAAATCGCGCGTTACTTACAAATCAGCTACCAAACCCCGCTGTGTGGTTAAACCAAACACATAGCAGCGATGTAGTCGTGATTGATGAAGAGTCTGATTTAAGTCTCGTGCGCTCTGCTGATGCGCTCTACACCCGCTTAGTAAAGCAGCCGCTTGCTATAATGACTGCAGACTGTTTGCCGGTACTACTTTGTTCGAGTTCAGGCGATGAAGTCGCCGCAGTACATGGTGGCTGGCGTGGTTTAGCGCAAGGTATAGTGGCAAACACGCTTTCGCATTTTCAAGCGCCAGCGAGCGATATTATTGCTTGGTTAGGCCCTGCCATTGGTCCTTCGCAATTTGAAGTCGGGCAAGAAGTAAAAGACTGTTTTTGTTCGCAAAACCCACTGCATCAACAAGCCTTTATAGCTAAACATGAAAAATACTTGGCTGATATCTACTTACTAGCACGCCAGCAATTGGCACAATTAGGCGTGGTCAAAATACACGGTGGTGAGCACTGTACCGTCACTGATAAATCACAGTTTTTCTCTTATCGACGCGATGGACAAACAGGCCGTATGGCAAGCTTGATCTGGCGCAATTAATACGCCTTTTTTGCGATTAAATTTTCTTCTTTTACTTGAACAAATCACTAAGCATACCCATTAATTAAGCAATTAGATTTTTTAATAGGTAAACCCTTATGCGTTTAGATAGATTTACAAGTAAATTTCAATCTGCGCTTTCAGATGCGCAGTCATTAGCACTTGGGCGCGATCATCAATTTATTGAGCCTGTGCATTTAATGTATTCATTGCTTCAGCAAAATGGTTCAAGTGTGCGTGCACTACTTGCACAAGCAGGTGTGAGTGCTGATGAGTTAAACACCAAGTTATCCCAAGAAATCGAAAAACTGTTTAAAGTTGAAGGTATTGGTGGTGATGTTCAGCTGTCAAATAACCTGATTTCGTTAATTAACTTGTGTGATAAGTATGCTCAAAAGCGAAAAGATAAATTCATTTCGAGTGAGTTATTTGTCCTTGCAGCGTGTGACGATAAAGGTCCATTAGGCGATATTTTTAAAGCGCTGAATATTACTTCTAGCAAAATTGAAGCGGCTATTGAGGCTATTCGTGGTGGTCAGAAGGTTGACGACCCAAATGCTGAAGAAACCCGTCAGGCATTAAAAAAATTCACCATCGATTTAACTGAACGAGCAGAGCAAGGTAAGCTTGACCCTGTTATTGGTCGTGATGACGAAATTCGTCGTACGATCCAAGTATTACAACGCCGTACTAAAAATAATCCGGTATTAATTGGGGAGCCGGGCGTAGGTAAAACAGCGATTGCTGAGGGCCTTGCGCAGCGAATTATCAATGGTGAAGTACCTGAGGGCTTAAAAAACAAGCGAGTATTATCGCTCGATTTAGGTGCGTTGGTTGCCGGTGCTAAATACCGTGGTGAATTTGAAGAGCGTTTAAAATCAGTTTTGAATGAACTAGCCAAAGAAGAAGGCCAAGTCATCCTCTTTATTGATGAAATCCATACCATGGTAGGCGCTGGTAAAACAGATGGCGCAATGGATGCGGGTAATATGTTAAAGCCTGCACTTGCCCGTGGTGAGTTACATTGCGTGGGTGCCACAACACTTGATGAGTATCGTCAATACATTGAAAAAGATGCGGCACTTGAGCGTCGCTTCCAAAAGGTGTTTGTTGATGAGCCATCGGTTGAAGACACTATTGCGATTTTACGTGGCCTAAAAGAGCGTTACGAGCTACATCATTCAGTTGATATTACCGATCCGGCCATTGTTGCTGCGGCGCAGCTGTCACACCGTTACATTAGCGATCGCCAATTACCAGATAAGGCAATTGATTTAATTGACGAAGCGGGTTCTTCGATTCGTTTGCAAATTGACTCAAAACCAGAGTCTTTAGACAAGCTTGAGCGTCGTATTATTCAGTTAAAACTGGAAGACAATGCATTGGCGAAAGAAAAAGACGAAGCGAGTCAAAAGCGCCGCACCGAAATGCAAGAACTGATCACTGAACTTGAAGCGCAATACCGCGAGCTAGACGAAGTGTGGAATGCCGAGAAGGCCTCATTGCAAGGCACGCAAGTAATTAAAGCTGAGCTTGAACAGGCGCGTCTTGATTTGGAGGTGGCACGTCGTGCCAGCGACTTACAACGTATGTCTGAGCTGCAATATGGTCGTATCCCTGAACTTGAGCGCAAACTTGACCTTGCTTCACAAGCTGAAATGCAAGAAATGAGTTTGCTTAAAAACCAAGTAGGTGAAGACGAAATAGCGGAAATTCTATCGCGCTGGACAGGTATCCCGGTATCGAAAATGCTGCAAGGTGAGCGTGAAAAGTTACTGCAAATGGAAGATCAATTACACCACAAAGTGATTGGTCAAGATGAAGCCGTTGTGGCTGTTGCGAATGCAATACGTCGCTCTCGCGCAGGACTTGCTGATCCTAATCGTCCAATCGGTTCATTCTTATTTTTAGGCCCGACAGGGGTGGGTAAAACTGAACTGACTAAAGCACTAGCCAGCTTTATGTTTGACACCGAAGATGCCATGGTTCGCATTGATATGTCGGAGTTTATGGAGAAACACTCAGTGGCACGTTTAGTGGGTGCGCCTCCGGGTTATGTTGGCTATGAAGAAGGTGGCTATTTAACTGAAGCTGTACGCCGTCGTCCATATTCAGTCATTTTATTGGATGAAGTCGAAAAAGCGCATCCTGATGTATTTAACATCTTACTGCAAGTTCTCGATGATGGCCGTTTAACGGATGGGCAGGGGCGTACCGTTGATTTTAAAAATACGGTGATCATTATGACCTCTAACTTGGGTTCAGATATTATCCAAGAGCAAGCGGGTTCAAATGATTATGCTGGGTTAAAAGAAAAAGTGATGGGTGTATTGGTGAGCCAGTTCCGCCCTGAGTTTATTAACCGTATCGACGAAACCGTGGTATTCCATCCGCTTGCTAATGAGCACATTAAAGAAATTGCTGATATTCAGTTAAGTAAGTTACGTGAGCGATTAACGGAAAAAGGCTACATTCTTGAAGTAACGGATGCAGCGCTAAATCGCATCGCTGAAAGTGGTTTTGATCCAGTCTATGGGGCAAGGCCTTTAAAACGTGCTATTCAACATACCATTGAAAACCCATTAGCACAGCGCTTACTTGGTGGGGATTATCAACCGGGTGCTATCATCCATATTGATGCTGACGAGAATGGTCTCGTTTTCTCTAGTCGATAATTGGTATTAAAAACAAAAAGCCGCATCGGTAATGATGCGGCTTTTTTGTATTAATCAGCTTTAAACTTTAAAGGTTAATAGCATATCGTTTACTTTGCGTGAGCCTTCAACAAGTCCCGCTGCATCTTTCGCTACGTTGTAACTATGCTTTAAGTTTTCTTCGCTATGACCTCTGATACTTTCAACATTTTCACGAATATCGGCGCTGACAACTTGTTGTTCCTCAGCAGCTGTTGATATCTCAGTGGCAAGACCTGATATTTCATTGATCTGTGCAAAAATGCTCGCAAGCTCAGTTTGTGTATGGGCGGTGGTATCAACACACGAGTCTGCTTGCTCTTTTGTTGATTGCATCACTTTAGACCAGCTAAATAATGTATCTTGAATCTCTTTAATCGAGCTATGAATTTGTGCTGTCGCATTTTGAGTGCGTGAAGAAAGTGCACGTACTTCATCTGCTACAACCGCAAAGCCTCGGCCATGTTCACCTGCACGTGCTGCTTCAATGGCGGCATTCAGTGCTAATAAGTTTGTTTGTTCGGCAATGCCTTCAATCTCACTCATTACTTGGCCAATTTTGTCTGCTTCGCTAGCAAGAGAATTCGCGGTGCTTGCTGCTTGTTCAACTTGGTTAGCCAGATCAGACACCATACTGCTGTTATCTTCAATATGCAGTTTGATATCGTTACAGCTTTGATAAGTTGTTTTAACCTTATCAGCAGTGTGATGTGTATTTGCAGAAATCTCACCAATAGTTGCACTCATTTGTGTCATTGCTGTAGCAATGTCACTCAACCGTTGTCCTTGTGCCGCAATACCTTGTTCTGTCAATGACGATTGTTTGTCTAAGTTAGTGGCGATATCTTTAAACGAGTACGTAGAGTCTTTCACACGACCTAATACAGTTCTGAGCTTAGCAAACAGCATTTGCTGATTGTAGGCAGCAATACTGAAAGGGTGTGAACCGCAATAGACGTAACGTGAGACAGAATCAAATTCTGCACGTTGCTGCTTTAAATGGTTTGGTGTAACAACGAGTTCGTCATAATTTAAAGCAAAAAGTAGGACGACAAGGGCACAGCCAGCTAAGGTAACCATCCACGAGGTAGTCAGCGCTAATCCAACCACGCCAGCAACCAATAAAATCGCAGACAATAATTGTCTGAGCGAAATATTCTCACGAAATGATGAGATAGATTTTCCATCATTAATTTTAGTGTACAGTGCCATCGCACGGGTTTTTAATTGCTCAGATGGTTTGGTACGTACTGATTGATAGCCAACTAATTGGCCATGTTCATAAATAGGCGTAACAAACGCATCGACCCAATAGTAGCGACCATCTTTACAGAGATTTTTTACCATGCCACGCCATGAGTGACCCTGCTTTAATTTATCCCACATCTCTTTAAATGCCGCTTTAGGCATATCTGGATGGCGTACAATATTATGATTTTTTCCGAGTAACTCTTCTTCGGTATAACCCGCAATAGTACAAAATTCCTTATTTACGTATGTGATTACACCGCGTAAATCTGTGGTAGAGACCAACTCCTGTTTTTCGGAGTATGTCACTTCTTGATTGATGATTTCTTGCCCACGACGCATATGAGTCCTCGAAATATACTTTTTTATGGTGTGCGGATTATAGTCTCAGAAAAATGTAAGGGAAGGGGGAACATATGGTTAACGGTGAAACTTTTAATAATTTCATCTTCCCTTTGATCTAAAACAATATCTTGCCTGAATTATTATGTTTAGCCTCAGTCTTTTATATTAGTTAAAAGGTCTAATATCCTCAAGAAATAAGCCTAAATTGTATTTTTCATGATTTTAGCATCAATGAAGTGCCACCAAAGCAATTGTATAATAGCATCCACAATGGCAAGATTGAGCTTCAAGTGTATAGGTACTGAATGAAACTGATTTTTCGCTCTTGAGTAATTATTTTTTGCCCCCATACACTTAGGATTACAGCCACGCGGCTCGAGGAAGCATTTTTGATAAAACATGATTTAAATAAAACGCTAGAAGCGTTAACGGCACAATTTCCTAACGCAATTAATGGGATTAAACGTGGTATCGAGCGAGAAGCTTTAAGGATCAAACCAAGTGGTGTTATTTCACAACAAGGCCATCCACAAGGCGTGGGTAGTGCTTTAACAAATGATCACGTCACCACCGATTTTTCTGAATCGCTTTTAGAATTTATTACACCGGTTAGTACCTCAGCAGAGCAAACCCTCGCTCAGCTTAAAGACCTGCAAAAGTTCACGCTTTCTCATATGGGCGATGAGCTGCTATGGCCTATCAGTATGCCATGCTTTATTGAACACCAAGATGATATTGTATTGGCGCAATTTGGTGATTCAAATATCGGCCGCATGAAAACACTTTACCGTGAGGGTTTGAAAAATCGCTATGGCAGCATGATGCAAGCGATTGCCGGTGTGCATTTTAATATTTCATTTCCTGAGAGCTTATGGCAAAGCCTGTATAGCTTAAATGGCAGTGAAGGAACACTCGCTGATTCTATTTCAAGTGGCTATTTGGGTCTTATCCGCAACTTTAAGCGCGAACTTTGGTTGATCAGCTTTTTGTTTGGTGCATCGCCAGCATTGTGTAACTCTTTCTTGCAAGGCCGTGAAACTGACTTACCTTTTAAAAAGCTAGGTAAAGGCACGCTTTATTTAGAAGTAGGGACTGCACTTCGTCTTGGTAATTTAGGCTATACCAACAGCGCACAATCGTCTCTACGTGTTATGTATAATTCATTAGAAGAATACGTAGCAGGTTTAAAAGAAGCGATTCATACCTCATCTGATATCTACAGCCATATTGACGATTACACGAGCGCAGAGCCAAAACAGTTAAACAAAAATATTCTGCAAATCGAAAACGAATTTTATTCTCCAATTCGTCCTAAACGAAATGCTGCATCGGGCGAAACCCCGACAGATGCATTACTGCGTGGCGGTATAGAGTACATTGAAGTTCGTGCGCTTGATGTAAACCCATTCAGTGAAACCGGTATCGATTTACAGCAAATTCGCTTCTTAGACGTATTCTTAACATATTGCTTATTGAACGACTCTCCAGAAATGGATTGGCAAGAACAAAAGTTAAGCACAACTAACCTTGATGCCGTTGTTAATGAAGGTCGAAATCCAGAGTTAACCCTCAACAAACAAGGCAACAAGGTTCGTTTGACGGACTGGGCTGCGGCAATTTTTAATGATTTAACAGCCGTTGCGCGTTACATGGATAGTGCATACGGCGTGAGCTATTACAGCGAAACCATTGCTGAGCTTGCAACCTGGGTAAACAGCCCTAGTAAAACTTTCTCTGGCAGATATGTCGGAGCACTGGCAAGTAAAAATCAAGATAATGGGCATTTCGCGTTAGCACTTGCAGAGCAATATAAACAAAATCATCTTGATGCTGAATATCAATTTTATGATCATGCTTTTTTAACCAAACAGGCATCTGACTCTGTACTTAAAGAACGTGAAGTGAAAGCGGCTGACAGTGTGTCTTTTACTGCATTTTTAGATGACTATTTTGCTAAAGCTTAGTAAGGTGAGGCATAAAAAAACGCAGCCTAAGGAGGCTGCGTCAAAGATTCTTCAGGGATGAAACAATGCTATACTGCTGCATTCATAAGTTCAGACTGACCTGATAAGAAAAAGTTCAGCGAGATCCATAAAAAAATGAAAAAAAGTATAATTATTTTATCGCTGGCCGCATCACTGGCTGGTTGTGCAACCGCTCCGCCAGAGCAACCTCATGATATATGTAAGATTTTTGAAGAAAAGCCTGATTGGTATTACGATGCACGTGATGCACAAGAAAAGTGGGGCTCACCTAAACATGTGCTTATGAGCATGATGTATCAAGAAAGCTCATTTCGTCATGATGCAGCGCCGCCAATGGAATATTTCTTATGGGTTATCCCAATCGGTCGTGCAAGCTCTGCCTATGGTTATTCACAAGCAAAAACACCAACGTGGTCAGATTACATCCGTGAAACAGGTAACAGTGGTGCGGATAGGGACGATTTTGACGATGCTATCGACTTTATGGCGTGGTTTGTTTACAAAACACATAAAGTAAATGGGGTATCTAAATGGGATGCCTACGCCCAGTACCTAAACTACCATGAAGGGTGGGGCGGCTACAAACGGGGTACCTATAAAAGCAAAAAATGGCTGATGAATGTGGCAAATAAAGTAAAGCATCGAGCTAGTCGTTATGGTGCACAACTTAAAAAGTGTGAAGCCGATTTAGATAAAAACTGGTTCCAACGTTTATTTAGTTAATGACTAAATAGAAAGCCCGCTTCAATTAGCGGGCTTTTTACTATCTATTTACCAGGAAACTGGTGAATATGGACATCCCTTTGCGGGAATGGAATCGTGATATCAGCGGCGTCAAAGGCAATTTTAACGCGTTCGTATAAGCCAAAATACACCGGCCAGTAGTTATCTGACTCAACCCACGCCCATACCAACATACCAATATGGCTTTCACCATGTTGACTAACATGGACTGTCGGTTTTTTATCTTCAATGTCTTTTAATACCAAATCATAATCATCAAGCACGCTCATTAACACGTCACGGGCTTTATGCACATCATCGCCGTAACTGATACCAAATTCGATAGCAACGCGGTGAGTTGGCTCTGCAAACTTATTTTTAACGCAGCCATTTGATAGCGTGCCATTTGGGATAATAATTTTTTCGTTGTCGTAGGTGAGTAAAACAGTGACAAAAATTTGTATCTCAACCACTTTACCCATGTAGCCTTGTGCTTCGATGACATCGCCGACTTTAAAAGGTTTAAAGAACAAGATAAGCACGCCACCTGCAAAGTTAGCTAGACTGCCTTGAAGAGCCATGCCCACTGCTAGGCCTGCTGCACCCAGCATAGCTATAAATGAGGTTGTTTCTATACCAATCATCGACGCGACAGATATCAGTAACAGTACTTTTAGAATGACTGAGATAAAGGAAACTAAAAAGTGCGTAAGGCCAACTTCGAACTTGACCTTATTCATTGATTTTTCGGCCATATTGGCAATTCTACCAATTAACCACCAACCTATAATTAAAACTAGGATTGCGAGGATAAACTTTGGCCCGTAAAGCATCAGCAATTCGATAGCTTGGTTATAGATTTTTTCGATTGATATTTCGTCCATTTTCATTCCTTGTTATATCAATGTATATGCAAAAGAAATAATAGTAGACGAATAAGGCTGTTGTGTGTGGCTTGCGTGGAGAAATACGAATTTTCAGATATTTTCGATTTGTCAGTAACAAAAAAGGAGTAACTAGCTACTCCTTTTTTCTAATTTAATGCCGGAACTGTTAACGGTTATTCTGTACGTTTACTTGGAATAACTTTAACCAGTTTCACCATATTTTCTTTTATTTCTAACACTTCGATTGGGTAACCCGCAATTCGTAAACTTAAGTTGGTATCTGGAATATCTTCCAAGTACTCAACGATTAAGCCACTGAGGGTTTTTGGACCATCGATCGGTAATTCCCAACCCATTTCTTTGTTTAGATCGCGAATGTTTGCACCCCCATCGACAAGCACTGAACCATCATCTTGCTCTGTCACTTCTTCACTTGGTGTGCGTGATTGTGTTGTCGTAAAGTCACCTACAACTTCTTCAAGGATATCTTCAAGCGTTACTAGACCTTGAATATCACCATATTCATCAACCACTAAGCCAATGCGTTCTTTCGATTGCTGGAACTTAAGTAATTGCGTGTTTAATGATGTACCTTCAGGAATGAAGTAAATTTCACGAACAGCACGCAGTAGTGATGGTTTATCGAACTGCTCTTTCGTTAATAGGCGTAATGCATCACGTGAGTGAATAAAGCCAACAGCATCATCTATTTGGTCACGATACAATAGTACGCGAGTATGCTGTGCATGCGTAAGCTGACGGCTAATAAGTTTCCAATCATCATTGATATCAATAGCAACAATTTCGTTACGCGGGATCATGATATCTTCAACGGTGACTTGTTCTAAATCTAAAATTGAAGTCAGCATGCTTTGGTGGCGAGCAGGTAATAGTGCACCTGATTCATTGACCACTGTTTTTAATTCTTCTTTACTTAAGCTGTGCTCTTCAATTTGTGCTGTTGTGATACCAAACAAGCGTAACATGCCGTTGGTCATCCAGTTTACGACAAGCACAAATGGGAAAAGAATTTTCAAAAGGCCTTTTAATACAATTGAGCTTGGGAAAGCGACCTTTTCTGGATAAAGCGCTGCCAGTGTCTTTGGCGTTACTTCGGCAAAGATTAAAACCACTAAGGTAAGTGCGCCGGTTGCAATGGCAATACCGAGATCACCATATAGGCGAATACCAATAATCGTCGCAACCTGTGCTGCAGCGATATTAACTAAGTTGTTACCAATCAAGATCAGACCAATGAGTCTGTCAGGGCGACTTAAAAGTTTGCTGACACGTTTCGCGGCACGATGATCTTCTTTAGCAAGATGGCGCAAGCGAATACGGTTAATTGACATAATTCCAGTTTCAGAACCAGAAAAATAAGCAGAAATAAGTATCAATAATCCCAGTATAATAAACAGGGAACTAGTCGATATGTCGTCCAACGATGGATCCTTTTTTTATAAATCAGTGCATATTAAGCTAGAGACAGCTTGCTGAGTCAAGTTAAAACTTATTTAGAATCACTTCTTGGATGAAACGGCTGCCAAAATAAGCAAGTGATAAGATAAAAGCGGCTATCATGATCGAAAACACCACAGGCTTACCACGCCAGCCTTGACGCAAATGTCCCACAGTAACAACCGTGAAAATCAGCCATGCAATTAACGATAAAACAGTCTTATGAATAAATTCACTCGCAAACATACCTTCTAAAAAGATAAATCCAGAAAGAAGTGCAAAAGTGAGCAAGATAGTGCCGAGTGTGAGTAATTGATAAAGCTGACGCTCAACCACCATTAAAGGAGGTAAGTGGCTGTGTACAATTGCCAAGTCTTTGCGTTTTAAACGCTTATCAATAAAGTAGAACTGCACGGCGTAGAGTGTTGATATGATCAATACACAATAGGCCAACAGCGATAACGAAATATGAGTGACTAAGCCAAGTTCGACATCGATTGAATGTAAAATCACATGATGCGGTATAAATAAACTGGCTAAAGTTAGTATGGCTGCAAAGCCATAAACTACGGGCAATAATAATGTAGCAGGGAATTTAAGGGATACTGCCGTCACGGAGACCACAATGACCCAACAGGTTAATAGTGCAACGTTGACGATACTCAAATCTTGTCCGTCAGCACGAAATACAGAATTAACCAGCAATAACATATGAGCAAGGATAGCCACAGTGCTGAGTATCACCGTGAGTTTTTGGCTTGGACCTTGTTTGTGGAAAAGACGTGAAAGCACATGCGACGTTGCTAACACATAAAACAAACTAGCAATAATAGTTAAACTAATAATCATCGTGTTTTGGCCACTTAATTTATATCGATAAATCCTTGTCTCTTTGATGCCATTGTATTTTATAGCAAGGAAAAAGCATAGAGTTTGTAAAAAGAAACTCAAACAGCGCACTTGAACACTGTATTGTCGACCACCATTTACGGTATACTGCTAGGAATTAAATTTTAATATTGCCTGTATGGTCGTCAAACTTGTCTGTTTTATGTACATTGCAGGTGAAACACGTTTTATCGGAACCTTTACATGTTTGAGAATCTCCAAGAACGCTTAGGTAAAACCTTAAAAAATATCAGTGGCCGCGGACGCCTAACTGAAGACAATATAAAAGATACATTACGCGAAGTCCGCATGGCATTTTTGGAAGCGGACGTTGCCTTACCTGTTGTTCGTGAGTTTGTTAAGCAAGTTAAAGAGCGCGCAGTTGGTGTTGAAGTAACGAAAAGCTTAAGCCCAGGTCAAGTCTTTATTAAGATTGTTCGTGAAGAACTTGAAAAGGCCATGGGTGAAGCAAATGAAGAACTGAGCCTTAATGCACAGCCGCCAGCGGTAGTGATGATGGCGGGTTTACAAGGTGCGGGTAAAACCACCAGTGTTGGTAAATTAGCTAAATTCTTAAAAGAGCGTAAAAAGAAATCTGTATTAGTTGTGAGTGCCGACGTTTACCGTCCTGCGGCAATTAAACAGCTAGAAACACTTGCGAGTGAAGTGGGTGTTGAGTTCTTCCCAAGTGACATCTCACAAAAGCCAGTCGATATTGCGACGAATGCTATTTCACATGCGAAGAAGAAATTTATTGATGTGGTGCTAGTCGATACCGCAGGTCGTCTACACGTTGATAGCGACATGATGGATGAAATTAAAGCACTACATAGTGCAATTAATCCAATCGAAACTTTATTCGTCGTTGATGCGATGACAGGTCAAGATGCTGCAAACACCGCAAAAGCATTTGACGAAGCGCTGCCGCTAAGTGGTGTGATCTTAACCAAGACTGATGGTGACGCCCGTGGTGGTGCTGCATTATCAATTCGTCACATTACTGGTAAGCCAATTAAATTTATGGGTGTGGGTGAGCGCACTGATGCACTTGAACCATTCCATCCAGACCGTATCGCTTCGCGGATCCTAGGCATGGGTGACGTACTTTCATTAATCGAAGAAGTCGAAATGAAAGTCGATAAAGAGAAAGCGGCTAAAGTTGCAGAGAAAGTATTTAAAGGTGATGGTTTTACATTAGAAGATTTTGCTGAGCAACTTCGTCAGATGAAAAACATGGGCGGTATGATGTCGATGCTTGATAAGTTACCGGGCATGCAAAACCTTCCTGATGCTGTTAAAGGCCAAATGAGTGATAAAACTTTTGTACAAATGGAAGCAATCATTAGCTCTATGACACCAAAAGAGCGTGCTCGCCCTGAAATCATCAAAGGTTCTCGTAAAAAACGTATTGCTGCAGGTTCTGGTACACAGGTGCAAGAAATCAATAAACTGCTTAAACAGTTTACGCAAATGCAGAAGATGATGAAGAAGATGAAAGGTAAAGGCGGCATGATGAAAATGATGCGCGGCATGAAAGGAATGCTTCCGCCGGGAATGCTAGGCGGCGGTCCTAAGTTCTAAGCATTCATGCTTTCATTAAAAAAGGAGCAAGTCGCTCCTTTTTTAATGGATAAATTATGCATAATTGTTACGCTGATGTAATATCTAACGCTCAGATCAGTGTTTAATCAACTTAACTTACATTTTGCCGCAGTTCTTACTTGCAATATTACAAAAAACTCGTACAATTCCCCGGCTTCCCATATTGGGGAGTAAATCTTATTAATGAAAACAGTCAATCTATGTAGAGGACGGTATGGTAACTATTCGTTTGCAACGTGGTGGCGCTAAAAAACGCCCTTTCTATCAAATTGTGGTTGCGGATAGCCGTTTCTCGCGTGACGGTCGCTTCATCGAGAAAGTAGGTTTCTTTAACCCTATCGCTGCAGGTCAGGAAGAAAAAGTACGTTTAGATTTATCTCGTGTTGATCACTGGGTAGGTCAAGGCGCATCTCTTACAGATCGCGTAGCTAAGTTAGTTAAAGACGCTCGTAAAGCGGCTTAATAGGCGTAAGTGTAACCATGAGTCAAGAGAACACCTCGATTATTACAGTAGGAAAGCTCGGTGCCCCATATGGTATAAAGGGCTGGCTTAAGGTGCATTCATTTACTGATGATCCCGAAGGGATCTTCGATTTCAGCCCATGGTTGATAGGGCAACAAGGTAAATGGCAGACCTTAGAAGTGGTCGACTGGCGTCGCCACAACAAAGGCTTTATCGCTAAAGTTGCGCAAGTAAACGACCGAGACGAAGCAATGGCTTTGACCAATGTAGAAATCTCAGTAGATGCAGCGCAGCTACCAGAATTACCGCAAGGTGAGTTCTATTGGCGAGATCTCATCGGCATGTCTGTTGTAACCGATAAAGGTTATGACTTAGGTATTGTTGATGACCTAATGGAGACAGGGTCAAATGACGTTTTGGTTGTGAAAGCAAACAAAAAAGATGCATTTGGCCAAGCAGAACGTTTAATTCCTTTCTTAACAGATTCTGTTATCAAAGAAGTTAAGCATGATGCGAGAGAAATTACCGTAGACTGGGACCCAGGGTTTTAATGTCACAAACGAGTTCATTATGGGTTGGGGTTATTAGCCTTTTCCCGGACATGTTTGATGCGATTACCACCCAAGGTGTTACAGGTCGCGCAGTTAAAAATGGTCTAATCGACTTTAACTGCTGGAATCCACGTGACTATGCGACTGATAAGCATAGAACTGTGGACGATCGTCCTTACGGGGGCGGTCCTGGCATGTTAATGATGGTTGAACCATTGAAACAAGCTATCCTTGACGCTAAAAAGGCGGCAGGTGATGGCGCTAAAGTAATTTATATGTCCCCGCAAGGGCGCAAATTAGATCAGCAAGGTGCAACTGAGCTTGCACAATCAGAAAAGTTGATTCTAATTGCCGGTCGCTATGAAGGTATAGATGAGAGAATCATAGAATCATACGTTGACGAAGAATGGTCAATTGGAGATTTTATTCTGAGTGGTGGTGAATTACCCGCTATGACGCTAATTGATGCAGTAGCACGATTAGTTCCAGGTGTGTTAGGTCACAATCAGTCAGCAGAGCAAGATTCATTTTCGGATGGATTGCTTGATTGTCCACACTATACACGGCCAGAGACATTGGATGATAAACAGGTGCCTGCTGTATTACTCAGTGGAAACCACCAAGAAATCGCTAAGTGGCGCTTAAAGCAATCACTTGGTCGAACTTGGCTTCGTCGTCCTGACTTGTTGCATAACCTAGCTCTGACTGAGGAGCAAGCGGCACTACTTGCAGAATTCAAGCAAGAGTACCAACAAGCTTGTGGCTAGAAGACAGTTACACCTAGGAAAGTGAGAAATATAATGGCAAAAGTAAACCAAAACATTATTAAAGCGCTTGAAGAAGAGCAGCTTAAATCAGACGTACCAGCATTCGGCGCTGGTGATACAGTAGTTGTACAGGTACGTGTTAAAGAAGGCGAGAAAGAGCGTCTACAGGCCTTTGAAGGTGTTGTAATCGCTAAGCGTAATCGTGGTCTTCACTCAGCATTCACAGTTCGTAAAATTTCGAGCGGTGAAGGTGTTGAGCGTGTATTCCAAACGCACAGCCCTCTTATCGATAGTATCTCAGTTAAACGTCGCGGTGCTGTTCGCCGTGCGAAACTTTACTATCTACGTGAGCGTTCTGGTAAATCTGCACGTATTAAAGAGAAACTTAACTAATACGCGCGTTTTTACTACGCAAAATAAAACGGGTTGCAGCCTCTGGTTGCAACCCGTTTTGGTTTTTAAAGCGAAAATTTCTCATCACTCCCTTCTCTATAGCATCTCTGTAAACACTTCGTCTTTGCAGCATTCTATATAATACCAATCCGCAATAATACTTAATCATTTTGAGGGATTAAACCTGTCGCTACCTGCGTTAAAAATTTCTGATTTAGAACAACTAAATAACGAAATTTTTGCCTTGTTATCAACGAGGTTTTATTGCCTCAAAATAGACCACTTTATTAAGCGAATTGGTATAAATCATTTTGTTATTGATTAGCAGCCGGTACATTAGTGTTGTATCTTGCTAGCCCTTTGTACTTCAGTCTTTATCCTGTTACTATAATTCGTATTGAAAGCTTTACTTTTTCGTATATATAAATTTACGTTTTTAGGGTTTGAGGTGTAATAACGTGGTAACAGTGAATGATCTAGCTGATTTAAGAGCTGGAATAGATGAATGTGATGCGCAATTGGTGGCATTACTGGCTAAACGTAATGGTATAACAGAAAAAATTGGGGCAATTAAACAACAAATTGGCGCACCATTACATGCACCTGATCGTGAGGCAGATTTACTTGCTGCTCGTCGACAAGAAGCTGTCGCTCAAGGGGTTAATCCTGAGTTAGTGGAAGATATACTTCGCCGTATGATGCGTGAAGCATATCAAAATCAGCAAGGTAGCCTTGCTTGTGCTGCACCTCAGTTATCGCCGATAGTGATTGTTGGTGGTGAAGGGGCAATGGGCCAGTTATTTGCTCAGCAGTTTAAGCGTTCTGGTTATGAAGTTCGTATTTTAGATAAAGCACAACAAGCACAAAGTGAAGCGATATTAAAAGGGGCTAAATTAGTTCTTGTTAGTGTGCCAATTAATGCGCTTGAGCAAGTTGTTGCCGCATTACCGACGCTTGATGATGATTGTTTGTTAGTTGATATTACCTCGGTTAAACAAAAGCCTTTAAAAGCACTTATGGCAGCTCATAGCGGTCCTGTCGTGGGATTACACCCCATGTTTGGTCCAGATATTTCGCATTGGGTTAAGCAAACGGTCGTTGTCTGTGAGGGACGCAATCATGAAGTAGCGCAAGGTTTATTGGCACAATTACAGGTGTGGGGCTGTCAAGTTGTTGAAATGGATGCTAAAAAACATGATGAAGCAATGCAGATCATTCAGGTAATGCGCCACTTAACGACTTTTGTATACGGGCAGTTTCTTGCAAAGCAAAGTCATACACTCGCAGAGCTTCGTAGCTGTTCATCACCTATATATCAGCTCGAGTTAATGATGGTAGGGCGCTTATTTGCCCAGTCACCTGAGCTTTACTCTGACATTATGCTGGCACAATTCGATGATGTAGAGTCACTACTGGCTAATTACCAAGAAACCTTTGCTGAAACGCTCGAAAAGCTTAAAGCAGGGGATAAAGCATCATTGATTGCAGCCTTTGCTGATGCGAAAGAATACTTCTCAGATGCGACAGCACATTTCTTAACGCAAAGCCGCAGCTTACTCAACAAAGCAAATGACGCAAAGGTACTCGATTAAATAGTGCTAATCGATAAAAAAGCCCGCAACTAAGCGGGCTTTTTATTATTTCAAATTCTCTTGAGTCTCACCAATCTAGTGTCCACTTACTGAGCCGGGTAACGCACCTGTGTGGTGGTTAATTAAGCCCCATTGATACAGCAAGTCCGTCATGTCTGAAAGGCTGAATAAAGTCATACTTAAACCGACAATCGTCAACACGATGGTATAAGGTAGCGCCATGTAAACCATGCGGCCATAAGATAGCCTTAACACAGGGGCTAACGTTGATGTAAGCAAGAATAAGAACGCAGCTTGTCCATTTGGGGTGGCAACACTTGGCAGGTTGGTACCGGTATTGATTGCTACAGCTAACAAATCAAACTGATCACGAGTAATTTGACCTGCCTGTAATGCAGCAGCTACTTCATTGATATACACAGTGCCGACGAAAACGTTATCGCTGACCATCGACAGAATACCGTTGGCTATAAAGAACATCACCAGTTGTAGCTGACCCTCAAAGGTCAGAACCCAAGATATTACAGGCGTGAATAAATGTTGGTCGATAATCACCGCAACAATCGAGAAGAATACGCACAGTAAGGCTGTGAATGGCAAGGCTTCTTCAAATGCTTTACCAAGCTGATGCTCTTCAATGATACCGGCACTGGCTGTTGCAAAAATAATTACAGATAAACCAATTAAACCAACTGTTGCCAAGTGAAGGGCCAGACCAATGATCAACCAAACAGCAATAAAAGCTTGAATAGCTAAGTTCACTTTATCGCGTGTAGTGCGTTTTTTCTCAAGCTTTTTAGCGTGATCAGCTAAAATCGTGTGAATTGGTGCAGGTAGTTTTGCACCATAACCAAATGCTTTAGTCTTTTCGAGTAAAAAGGTTGTAGCAATACCGGCAATCATCACAGGCAATGTGATTGGCAGCATACGGAAGAAAAATTCGCCGAATAACCAGCCAGCACGCTCAGCAATGATTAAATTTTGTGGCTCACCCACCATAGTACATACACCACCTAAAGCTGTACCGATTGATGCATGCATTAATAAGTTACGTAGAAAAGCACGGAACTCTTCAAGTTCTTGACGGTTTACTGGGCGCACTTGGTTGTCATCATTAATATCATGCTCACTGTTTGAGTCTTTACCAGATGCCACCTTATGATAAATGCTGTAAAAACCCATTGCGACCGCAATGACCACAGCCATTACCGTTAACGCATCTAAGAAAGCAGATAAAAATGCGGCTGAAATGGTGAACGACAGTGATAACACGGTTTTACTACGCACCGAGACAACAAGCTTTGTAAAGATATACAAGAGTAAATCTTTCATAAAGTAAATGCCTGCAACCATAAAGATAAGTAGCAGAATTACATCGATATTTTGAACTATTTCATGTTCAACTTGGCCGGCGGTCGTCATCCCAATAAACAACGCCTCTATTGCTAACAAGCCTCCTGGTTGCAGAGGGTAGCATTTCAGTGCCATTGCTAATGTGAATATAAACTCTAAAACTAGCACCCAGCCAGCAACATAGGGATTAAGTTGAAATAAAATAGGGTTAATCAGTAAAAAAGCAACAATGGTGTATTTATACCATTGTGGCGCTGTACCCAAAAAATTCTTAAATATTGCTGTCAAAATGCTTTGTTGCATTGATGTACCCCAAGGTTGAGCTTTATTATTAATGCTAAATTAATGCAGATGTTTCTAGCTGTAAATAGATACTGTTTAATATTTTAGTATATCTAAAGTATTGTTGTTTGGTGCGCTTTTAAGCCAAAAGGTCATTTATTTACCTAGATCTTCTAGATTTTTATGCACACCAGAGTTAGTTTACTTGTTAGTTGCTGATCATCTGGTACAATCAGTGGGTTGATCGCCAAAGGCGGTAAAAGTAGTTGCTAACTCAAGTGGAAATTGAATGAGAATTTTTAAAGCGAAAAGCCCAGCAGGTTTTGCTGAAGAATACATTGTTGAATCTATTTGGAATGGTGACTTTCCGCCTGGCTCAATTCTTCCTGCTGAACGTGAATTGTCAGAACTGATTGGTGTCACACGTACAACGTTACGTGAAGTACTTCAGCGTCTAGCCCGTGACGGTTGGTTAACAATCCAACATGGTAAACCAACTCGGGTAAATAACTTCTGGGAAACTTCAGGTCTTAATATTCTAGAAACGCTAGCACGTCTAGATGAAGACAAAATGCCAGAGCTAACTGATCAATTACTTTCGGCACGTACGAATATCAGCGCGATTTACACTCGTGCAGCAATCAAGCTAGCGCCAGAGCGCGTTATTGAAATTTTATCGCAAAGTGAAGAGCTTGAAGACAGTGCTCAAGCATTTGCTGATTACGATTATAAAGTTCATCACGAATTGGCTGTCGCAGGTAATAACCGCATTTACGTGCTTATCTTAAATGGCTTTAAAGGCTTCTATTCAAAAATTGGCTGCCATTACTTCTCTGATTCACGTACACGTGAATTAGCACGTCAGTTTTATAAAGATTTAACTGAATTGGCAGAGCGCCGTGAACATGACGGTGCGATTTCTATGATGCGTAAATACGGTCATCAAACAGGTGAAATCTGGCAGCAGATCCGTGGTGACATGCCGGAAGATATCATGGACTAAGTGTCTAATATTGATCTATTATTTTAAGAACCCAGCGAAAGCTGGGTTTTTTGTTTTAGTTATTTTTAAGCACCGGAAGCACTTCAGCGCTTTCATCATCAAGCATCGCTAAAACACTGTTAAAATCATGTTTGGGGTACCAGCCTAGTTGCTGCTGCGCTTTAGTTGAATCGTATACTCGGTCCAAACTAGTTGGTAATGGCCAGCCTCGCTGCTTGAAAGCACCTGCTAAAGTAGGGATCCGTTCTGCAATGAGTTTATCTGCTTGCCTATATATTTGCTGGCAATCTTCTTTTGAATAGGGCGTAACGCCGGAAATGATGAAGCGATTAAAACCATTGAGTTTTTTCTCAATCGCACATAAATGTGCATGAGCAACATCACGCGCGTCTATACCTCTACTATTGCGAAATAGCGCCATAATATCAGCAGGTTCAGGAAAGCAGCGAGACATTTGTAAAACCGTGATAGGCAATGTGTGCTTTATTGAAATCGCCTCAAGTTTGGCTTCTGCGGCAATTTTAGTTTTATGATAAATAGATTTTGGCTTTGGTATAACCTGTTCGGTTATCCAGCCAGTTTTACCTAATGGTGTGGATGCTGAACCATAAAGCGCTGTGGTGCTGGTAAAAATAAACTGTTTTACACCAGCTTCTATTCCTAACAATGCAAGTTGTTCGGTCGCGTCCACATTTATAGTGTAAAAATTATCATCAGAGTGCAAGCCAACATGTGGGGCATGTAAAGCAGCTGTGTGTATTATCACATCTACGCCATCTAGCGCTTGTTTAATTAAATCATGATCACGTATATCCCCCACATAATCAGCAGTGGAGCAGGGAGTTTTATCTAAACCAACCACATCATAACTTGTCATTAACTTAATATAGATTGCACGTCCAACATGACCTGCTGAACCTGTGAGCAGGACTTTTATTTTCCTACCTAGTGATTCGCGTCATGCATATTTTATCAGATCTTAGCCGCTGATTTTGCAGCTATTGGCTACTGTTCTATTTTGGGAATCGCTCAATATGGTTACGAATCAATTTTTCCGATTGAGCATATCGCTTTTTTCGATTGTTCATTTGTCTGTAACCTCATTAAACTATCTTGCAAATTATCAATGCTTACTCTTGGTTTTTGCTATTTAGTAACCATATCTAAGTGAGTATTGCATAGGCAATTGGAAATAAACTCAAATATTTGGAGATAAAAATGGGTGTATTAGTTGGCCGTCAGGCACCAGACTTTACTGCAGCAGCTGTTCTTGGTAACGGTGAAATCGTTGAAAACTTCAACCTAAAAGAAACTATCAAAGGTAAAAAAGCAGTTATCTTCTTTTACCCGTTAGACTTCACTTTCGTATGTCCTTCTGAGCTAATCGCTTTCGACAAACGTTTTGAAGAGTTCCAAAAGCGTGGCGTTGAAGTAATCGGTGTTTCTATCGATTCACAATTCTCACACAATGCATGGCGTAACACTGCCGTTGCTGACGGTGGTATTGGTCAAGTTAAATATGCACTAGTTGCAGACGTTAAACACGAAATCTGTCAAGCATACGACGTTGAGCACCCAGAAGCTGGTGTTGCTTTCCGTGGTTCTTTCCTAATCGACGAAGAAGGTAACGTACGTCACCAAGTAGTTAACGACCTTCCTCTAGGCCGTAACATCGACGAAATGCTTCGCATGGTTGATGCACTAGCGTTCCACAGCGAGCACGGTGAAGTATGTCCAGCTGGTTGGACTGAAGGTAAAAAAGGTATGGACGCAAGCCCTGCAGGTGTTGCTAAATTCCTTTCTGAAAACGAAGGCGACCTATAATTTAGGCCTAAGTTAAAGAATTAAAAAAACCCGCCAATTGGCGGGTTTTTGATTTAAGCTCAACGAGGTTAATTAAAACGCATTGTTAGTTTAGTATAGAAATAACGACCACGTGGGTTATGTACGCTTGATACATAGCCATATAAATCGCTATCACCATCACCGATTGCAAACGGAGGATCTTCATCAAATACGTTGTTAATACCAACAGATAACTTTAACTTCTCAGAAAAGTTATACGCAGTTTGGAAGTCCACCAATGTTTGTGAGTCGACAGTTCGAGATGTATTGCTATCAAAATCTAGATTACCATCGAAATCAATGTCAGGAGTGTCTTCAAATTCACCAATGTAACTTACATTAATGTTTGTATTGAAATCACCCATTTCCCAGTTTGTTGAGAAAATCCAACGGTTTTCAGGGTAACGATACTCGCCAGTGTAATCACGGCCATCTTTCTTAAATTCGTTTTGGTAAGCCCACTCTAAGTTGAATTTTAAGAAGCCGTAATCGTTCATTGCATGTGTATAGTTTGCTGATACATCGACACCAGACACTTCTTGTGATGATACGTTCTCGAAGGTACTGTAAACCTTTTGAATTACACCTAAACTTAAACCATTTTGCGGCGCTAAACGCACACAAACAGTGCTGTTTTGATCGTTACAGTTTTCATCATAGATTGGGCCAAACTCTTGTTCGTCGATCTTGTTGTCTTGCGTTATGCTCCATACATCGATACCGAAGCCAAATTCAGCAGTTGGTGCCCAAATGAATCCCACATTCCAAGACTCTGATTCTTCAGCTTCAAGGTTCGGGTTACCCGCAAATTGGATATTGTAATCTAGGGCGTTACAGTCAAGTCCAGTTGCCTGACAGCGGTAAGTATCTACAAAGAACTGACTTTCTTCCGACGGACCTAAACCAATTTGTGCCAGTGAAGGCGCGCGGAAACCTTGAGCCCACGAACCACGAACAGTGATCGAATCTGTTGGTGCCCAACGAACAGCCACTTTAGGGTTTGTTGTTGAGCCAAAATCGCTGTAGTCATCGTATCGACCTGCTAATTGAAGCTCTAGGTTATCAGCTAACGGAATTGAAAACTCAATATAAGCTGCGTATTGGTCGCGTTCAGCAGCGGCTGATACAGACTCAGTACCAAAGATTAAACCACGTTGGAATTGATCGTCTGGAATATCGCTTACATCTTCTTCACGGTATTCAATACCAGCAGCCATCATTACTACATCATCGCCAAAGCTAAATGCTTCGCCACTGATATTTGCATCAAATGAGGTCATATGAGACTCACCACGGCGTACTAAGCTTGTAGTAATACGGTCAATAACTGCTTGGTCATTATAGGTGCCACCAAATGGGTTATAGTTACCTGCATCGATTTCTTGTTGCAAGAAATCAGTGCGCACCCAACCTTGGCTTCTGTCACCCGTTTGCATTGATTTACTGCGACCTTTTTGAACTGCAGCTTCCCAGCTCCAATCACTGATCTCACCTTTTAAGCCTGCAACAAAACGCAGCGTATCTGATTCAATATCCCATTGACGAGGGCCGGCGTCTACGGTTCTATAACGACCAATTTCGATATCTTGGCCAAATGGGTTATTTGGATGACTTGCTGGTACGGTTAAACCGGCATCTTCATCAAGAGGCGTCGGTGCACCTGCAGCTTGCGAACTATTGTGTTGTACTGCAACCTCTAAGAATGCCGATATGCCATTATCAAAGTTATATTCAAACTGTGAAATAGCACCAACACGTTCAGATGCAGGGGTTACGTAACCATACGGGCCGTAGTCAAATAAGCAGCTGCCACTTGCAGTTGCATTTTCTGCCGGACAGGCCGGATCAATGGTTTTTTCGCCATCTACATAAAAGTAGCCCGGGAAACCACGCGATGAGCGAAAATCCATACCACCGTATGGTTCTTGATTTGCTGTGCCCAGACGACCCATTTCATCAGAAGAGAGTGCGGTGTTGTTGAAGTAATCAATAATAATTGATGCGCTGCTTTTCTCTGTACTGGTACCCCAAACTAGGCTTGCTGTTTTTTCTTCATAACTCGGTCCATCAGTGCCACCATATCCAAGGTTAACCTCTAGACCGTTAATATCTTTCTTTAAGATAATATTAACTACACCTGCAACTGCATCAGAACCATAAATAGCTGATGCGCCATCCTTTAAAATATCGATACGCTCAATCGCAGAGACAGGGATTGAGTTGATATCAACAAATGAATTAGTAATGCTTTCAGCAAAAGCGCTAATAGATACACGACGGCCATTAATAAGTACCAATGTTGCGTCTGAGCCTAAGCCCCGAAGGCTGACAGCAGCAGCACCATTAGCTGTAGAGTCTTGGTTATTACCGCGAGTAGAGAAAGTACCATTACCGGCAACAGGCATACGCTCTAATAGTTGTTGTAGGTTGTCGTAGCCCATGTTATCGATGTCTGCACGACTGATTGATTGAACCGGTGATGGCCCTTCAATATCAGAGCGCTTAATGCGAGAACCTGTAACTTCAATACGTTCGACCTTTTCAGCTCCGTCTGACTCTGCAGCAGCAGACATAAAACTTGTGCCTGCTAATGCTGCAACTGTAAATGCATAGAGAGGTCGTTGTATAAAGCGATGAGTGTTCTTCATATATTTCAATCCTTGTATAATTGTGAAAGTATTGTGAATTAATCACAGCAAAGATTGATATCATGTAAATGTAGGTGATTGAAATAGCAAAAAAGTATGGGTTTATTAAAGGGGTAGGGTTCTTAAGTAGGGAAAGTCAGGACTGGTAAGGGGTACGAGCCTACCAAAAAGGTTAGGCTCATTTCATATATTAAGCTTTATGCTTCATTAGGCGTTCTTTTTCACGTGCCCAATCTTTATTTTTTCCGTCTTCACGTTTGTCGTGCATCTTTTTACCTTTAGCAAGGTGGAACTCCAACTTCACCCAGCATTTTTTCCAGTACATTGCAGTAGCGATTAATGAAAATCCGTCGCGTTCTGTTGCACCGATTAGACGATCGATTTCACGCTTATTTAAAAGTAACTTACGATAACGAAGTGGATCGCAGATTACATGAGTAGAAGCACTGTTGAGAGGCTGAATTTGACTGCCAAGTAAAAATGCTTCGCCGTTTTTAATGTGAATATAAGTCTCAGAGATGTTTACTTTACCAGCTCGGATACTTTTTACTTCCCAGCCCTGTAGTTCAACCCCTGCTTCGAACTTATCGTGTAAAAAATACTCATGACGCGCTTTTTTGTTAAGCGCGATGGTATTACTTGTCGATTTAGATGATTTTTTCTTAGCCATAGTGGCTCATATTATACGTAAAAACAGCGTTTTTACATCGCTTTTTTAAGGCTTTGCAGAAATTTTCGCATCACTAAAATTTGGGGAAATAGCTAAAGCTTGCTAAAATTCGCCGACAAAGTTGGGAGTGAATATGCCGCAGATAGAAAAAAGTGCGCTGGTAATGTATAGCAGCAAAGAAATGTTTGATTTAGTGAATGATGTTGATGCTTATCCTGAGTTTTTACCACATTGTTCAGATGCAAAAATCATTACTCAGCAAGCCAGTGGCATGACGGCCAGTTTGGAGATCTCAAAAGCGGGTTTAAAAAAGTGGTTCACGACTGAAAATACTTTTATTGACGAACAAACGGTTGCCCTTCGCTTAGTTGATGGCCCTTTTAAAAAGTTGCAGGGTAAATGGCACTTTTTACCGCTGGACGATAAAGCATGTAAAGTGCAGCTTCACCTAGAATTTGAATTTGCCAGTAAACTCATTGAGCTTGCGTTTGGCAAAGTGTTTAACGAAGTGGCTAAGAACATGGTTAATGCATTTACACAACGCGCTAAAACGGTATACGGAGTTCGCCCATGATAACGGTAGAAGTGGTGTTTGCTTTACCAACAACAGCAACCAGTTTATTAGTAGAAGTGCCAGTAGGTACTACTGCTGAGCAGGCGGTTATTAAATCTGGTATTATCGAGAAGTGCCCTGAAATTGATGCAAATGATTTAACTCTGGGTATTTGGAATCGCACATGTAAGCTTAATCAAGAAGTGAAGCAAGGGGATCGTATTGAGATTTATCGACCTCTTATTGCGGATCCGAAGGATGCACGTAGACGCCGAGCTGAAAAAGCCAAAGAAGAAGGCCGAGCTAATAAAATTACAGGCGGGCGCCCACTTAATAAGGCATAAAAAAGGGTAGCTTAGGCTACCCTTAATTAATTCGAATTAATATTACTCTTGTTCTAACGGTGTATTAAATTCGCTAGGTTGCTCATAATCACCCGATAATGAAACAAGCTTATCATTTTCAAAGTTAATAACGAGCGATTTACGCTGTTCGTTACTACGGTCGATATTAAATACATACAGGTAATGCCAAGTATTGTTATCGAAAGAGTCTTCAGCGACAGGCTTTCCTAGTACGTAAAGAACTTGCTCGCGAGTCATATTAACACGTAGCTTATCTACATCTGATTGCTCTAAGAAGTTACCTTGTGGAATATTGATACGGTAAACCCAGCTTGAACACCCTGCTGTAGCACTTAAAGTAAGGGTAAGTACTAACCAAAAAGAAAAAGTTTTAAACGACTGCATTATTTGTTTGAATCCTTATTTTTTATACACTGCATGATACCGATTAGTCACAGAAGGTAAAACCCTTTTCAGTAATTGTTTTTACTGAAATGCGATTAACAATCACGAGGCACAGATTTGACCACAACAAACCCAGAAAGTTTACAGCAGCCTATAAAAAACAACGATAATTCAGAGACTCTGTGGCATTTGTATATAGTGCAAACACGTTTAGGTCATTGGTACACTGGGATCAGCACCAATGTTGAAAAGCGTTTTATGCAGCATCAAGCAGGGAAAGGAGCTAAAAATCTAAAGGGAAAAGGGCCTTTAACACTTGTCTATCAACAACAAGTGGGCAACCGAAGTGAAGCTACTAGATTAGAAATTAACGTAAAAAAACTCAATAAAGCGCAAAAGAAGCAGTTCGTCTTAACATCTGAACTACCGAAGTAACTAGCTAGGTAGCTTTTCGACAAATTCAGCTATTTTTTTCATCGCAGATTCAAATAGAGTAAAGTCGATGTGCGCCGTTGTGTCGGTACTTTGGTGATGGTGTTTGTCATGCCCTATGCCAAAGTAAATGTAAGGGATCCCCGCCTTAGCGAATGAATAATGATCGCTTGCTCTGCGCCAATCGACATTGAGGTCAAATAACCGATTTAGTCTTGCAGATGAACTTGTTGCCATAAAGGTTATTTGTTTATCCGATAGGGTTTTAATGTCAGTTTGATATTGTGCTAATGATTGATTATCTAAAAACGCATAGATACGTGGCTTTCTTGGGTTCACAACGAGCATATCTAAATTGATATTAAGTTTTATCTCGTCTTTATTAAGCGTTGATACTAAATATTCGCTACCGTGCAGGCCATTTTCTTCTGCGTCGGTTGCTACAAAAACTAACTGATATTGTTTAGGCTTTTCTGCAAAGTAACTGGCTAAATACAATAAAGCAGCAACACCGCTGGCATTGTCATTGGCGCCCGGGTAAAGCCGACTTCCTTTTTGCCCTAAGTGATCATAATGGGCTGTAAAAATGATTTTTTCACACTTCTCGCAATGACTACTTTTGGTCGCAACAACGTTCCGCCCAAAAGCCTTGCCAAAGAGCCCTGACTGATAAGCAAATGTTTGCTCATCAACAGTGTAACCAAGTGAAATAAAACGCTCAGAAATAAACTCAGCGGCTAACTGAGCGCCTTGAGTCGCCGTTTTTCGCCCTGTAAATTGAGCTGATGTTAGCGTGACGACGTCTTGCTCTAAGTTTGTATTGGCAAAAGCTTGCCCGCAGTGAAGCAGCAGGGCACTACTGGTAATGAGTAAGCTTAGCTGTATGCGAGCGAAGCGCTTGTAATTTACCTTCATAACGCTGTTTATCATGATCAAAGTCTGCTTTGTCGTTTGCTAATGTTAAGTGCTTTTTAGCAAGCTTTAGGTCACCTAATTGGTAATAGGTACGTGCTAAACCAAAATCAGTATCATGCAGAGTGGGGTTTAAGTCACGGGCTTTTTTGTAGTGCTTAATGGCATCTTGATAACGGGCTGTTGTATAGGCGTCATTACCTAAAGAAATATGATAATAGGGGTTTGCTTGGCGCTTTTTATCAAGCTTGGCTAATATTGCTTGGCCGAGGTCTTGGCGATCAGTGAGGTTATAGAGCCTTGCTAAATTACCCAATGCGGTGTTGTTATCTGGATCTAAACTAATCGCGTATTGGTAGGCCGTTTCAGCATTTTCATAATCATTTGTTAATCTGAATAACACCCCGAGGTTGCCCCAAGCGCCTGAATAGTTGCTATCAATATCCACAGCCGCTTTGTAATAGCTAAAAGCAATATCATAATCATGCTTTAACATCGCTGCTGCGCCTTTATTGTTATAAAACATCGCTGTGATGCGGGCTTTATTAATGTTACTGGTTTTAAATGCTTCTTGGCGGCTATTTGGGTCAAAATCTATGATTAAAGAGCGTTCTTCTGGATAAATGACTTTACGATTTACCACTTGTTTCTCAGACTCTCTTACTTTTAAGTTGATATGACCGGTAAGTAAATTAAAGCCATTATCAAGTGCCCAATACTCTGGAATGTGTACTTTTTGAAATTGCCCATCAAGGCCAAGGTATTCCGCAAGGCTATACGCTAAAATCGATAACGATAAACAGTTGGCGTTTAAATTTGAATAGGCTTGAGTGGCCGTTAAGGTAGCGCCAGATTGATAGGACAACGAAGCATCACCATTTTGCAACAAAAATTTGAGTAAACGCTTAGTGCTTTGCAGTGACCGACTGTCTTTTGGAAAGGCACTATCAAGTTGTGTCCGAACATGTTCGCTCAGAGCAAAGATCTCTTCTTGAGTTTCAACCTCAATGGGACTGAATTCAGTACTTTGCGTTAAAGCTAGTGGGGGAGGTGCTGATTTATTTTCTGTGCTACTACACGCGGTTAATAAGCAAAAGCTTGATACTAAAACGATGGTAAATGATTTCATCTGACCCTCTTAATTCTTGGCCTAATACCATTTAAGTATAGGCCGTGAATGAAAAAGGGTCAGTGTTAACTGTTACAAAACGTGTCAGCGTTTATCGAAGGTAGCAACAAGGTCGTCAAGGGTTTGCGCACTGTTCGCTAAGTCTTTGATTGCTTGCTCACTGTCGATTTGTTCACGCATAACATTGTCACTAATATCACTTATTTGCTCAATGTTACGGCCCACATCTGCCACTACGTTACTTTGCTCTTCGGTCGCAGTTGCTATTAATGTCGCCATATCGTTTATTTCATTAGCAGCATCGTTGATGGCATTGAGTAATTCAACTGAACTTTGCATTGCATCAACACTCAATTGAGCTTGCGATTTCGAGTGGTTGATGTGATTAACCACTAAATCAGACGTGTTCGTTAGCTCACTGATCATGGTTTGAATTTCAGTTGTTGACTGTGACGTGCGATTTGCAAGTGCTCTTACTTCATCTGCGACAACAGCAAAGCCTCGACCATGCTCACCGGCACGAGCAGACTCAATCGCCGCATTAAGTGCTAATAGATTAGTTTGCTCAGAAATCCCTCGGATAGAGTCAACGATACTAGCAATAGCTTGCGTTTTGTTGGCCAGCTCGTTTACTTGCTCGGTGATATTATCGATATCACATGCCAGCTCTATTATTGCTTCTTTACTTTGCGTTACCTGAGTATGGCTTTGTTCAGTGTTCTGCTTACTATTCTCAGTGAGCTTAGCCGTGTTCGCTGCACTTGAGGCAATTTCTTGCACTGTCGCACCCATTTCATTAATCGCCGCAGCAACCGAGATAGTTTGCTCTTTTTGATTATCAAGCGCTTCAGAGTTCTTCTGTGCTTGTTTAAATACATGCGCTGCACTTTGTCGGATTTCACTACTTTCTTGGGCAACTTGGCTGATTGCAGTTTCAATTTTAGAGATAAATTGGTTAAAGCCTGCAGATAAGTTAGCAAGTTCAGGCTGCTCGGAAGCAGGTAAACGATAAGCTAAGTTTGCATCGCCTGAACCTAAACGCGTAAATAACTCAGCCATTTTCGACAGCGGCGATGAAAGCGTACGAGCAAGCACTAAACCGGCAAAGCTTGCGATCAGCGCAATGACGATTGCAAAGCTAATAATTTGCCATTGTAAAACTTGGATACTCGAAAACACTTCATGCTTAGGTACTTGGGCAATAACAAATAAATCCGTGTTTTGAATTGGGCTTGCTGCCACTAAGGTTGCTTCACCATTAAGATCAATTTCTTGTAAATTGAAGTCGCTTTGCGTTAGCAGTGTACGCGTGATGCCCGGTTTATAAACGTCATCCAATTTAGCTTTAGCGACTTTGTTCTCGTCTTTATGAAGTTGAATTAGCCCGTTTTTGTCTGCAACAAATACAAAGCCTGTTTTTTCAATTTGGAAGCGTTTTAGCATGGCCTGCATATCGTCAATGCTTTTAGCAAGACCTGCTAAACCAATGCCATTAGTTTGCTGGTGGTTAACAAACATTTTTACATCAGTGGGTGATTCTTGATAAATACTGATAGAAAAAGGCTGCGCAGTTTTGGTAAACGCAAAAAACCAGCCATCTTGCTCTTGCGTTAAAACACGTAAGAAGCCGTCTTGGTTCCAATATTGTGCCGTTTCACGATTAGCCCACGAAGCAGTTGCTAAATCGTATTGCTTAACAAGTCGGTTAAGCTCTTTTAGCAGTGTTTTATCATCAGTATTGCCTGAACGCGCCCACTCTAATACAAATTCGTTACTAGAGAGTTGCTCAGCGGCACTGATCATTTGATTTATATCGTGAGTAATATAGTTATCAATTGCTTGAAGTTTGCTAGGTAGCTCAGATTCAATCATTCGTTGTTCGATGATTTGTTTTGCACTGTATATCGCTGTTGCGCCGATTAACGCAGCAACAATGAGCGCAATTGAACTGCCAAGCAGTGTAATTTTTTTAGTAATGGTGAGTTGATTTAACGCCATGAAAGTGTCTTAGTTTACAACATTTAAGTCAGTAATTTTAGCATACACTTTATAGATGACGAATCAATGTAGGGACAAAAAAAAAGCCCAAAGCATATAAGCAATTGGGCTTGGTTTCTAACAAGCGAAACTTACTTTCCAGGGTTAAACAATTTTCTTCATTGCTGACATGTAACCACGTAGCTTGCTACCAATGATTTCAACCGGGTGCTCGCGTAGTGCTTTATTCACGGCAATCAAGGTTTGGTTATCAACTTGGTTGCTAGCACTATCAAGACCTTTACCAATCACATCAGTGTCGATGTCTTTCATAAAGTCTTGTAGAAGCGGTAAACACGCGTGGTTGTATAAGTAACAGCCATACTCTGCAGTATCTGAAATAGTTCGGTTCATTTCGAAAAGCTTCTTACGCGCAATAGTGTTTGCGATAAGCGGCGTTTCGTGTAGTGATTCATAGTAAGCAGATTCAGCGATGATACCTGCTGCAGTCATGGTTTCGAAGGCAAGTTCAACACCTGCTTTAACCATGGCAACCATTAAAATACCTTGGTCGAAGAATGCTTGCTCGCTGATTTCTTGGTCAGTATTTTGTTGCTTTTCGAATGCAGTTTCAGCTGTTTCTGCGCGCCATGCTAGTAATTTTGCGTCATCTTCAGCCCAGTCAGCCATCATACCGCGTGAGAATTCGCCGCTGATGATATCGTCCATATGCTTGTTATAAAGTGGGCGCATTATTGTTTTAAGCTCTTCACTTAATTCAAATGCTTTCACTTTTGCTGGGTTAGATAAACGGTCAAGCATGTTAGTCACACCACCATACTTAAGTGCTTCAGTGATCACTTCCCAACCATATTGGATTAGTTTTGATGCGTAACTTGCATCAATGCCTTTTTCGACCATTTTATCGAAGCAAAGTAGTGAACCTGTTTGTAACATGCCACATAGAATCGTTTGCTCACCCATTAAGTCAGACTTAACTTCTGCAATAAATGATGATTTTAGTACACCCGCACGATGGCCACCGGTACCTGCTGCATATGCTTTCGCTTGCGCTAAACCATGACCTTGAGGGTCGTTTTCTGGGTGAACAGCAATTAATGTTGGTACACCAAAGCCACGTTTGTATTCTTCACGTACTTCTGAACCAGGGCACTTAGGTGCAACCATGATCACTGTTAAGTCTTCACGGATCTGCATGCCTTCTTCAACAATGTTGAAACCGTGTGAATAAGCAAGTGTTGCGCCTTGTTTCATTAACGGCATGATGGCATTAACAACAGCCGTATGTTGTTTATCAGGTGTTAGGTTTAATACTACATCTGCTGTTGGGATAAGCTCTTCATAAGTACCTACGGTAAAACCATTTTCAGATGCGTTTAAGAAAGATTGACGACGCTCAGCAATCGCTGATTCACGTAATGTGTAAGAAACATCTAAGCCCGAGTCACGTAAATTTAAACCTTGGTTAAGGCCTTGTGCGCCACAACCGACAATAACGAGTTTTTTCCCTTTTAAAGCATCTACGCCATCAGCAAATTCTGATGGGTCCATGAATTCACATTGCGCTAATTGCGCTAACTGCTCTCTTAAAGGAAGAGTATTAAAATAATTCGCCATTGTTAGTGTCCTATAAATACAAGTTTGTTAGAAAATCAAAGAACCGACGTAGTGTTCTTTGTATGTGTTAACACTATGCAATTTTTAACCTTGCGTAAAATGATATATTTGAATTAAAGTATTTCATAAAATGAAATGGTGACCGTATGGATCATAAACATCTTAATTATTTTTTAGCTTTAGCTAAGACGCTGCACTTTGCCAGAGCGAGTGAGCTTTGCCATATCAGTGCGCCAACCTTGAGCCGTAACATCAAACAACTCGAAGAAGAGGTTGGGGTGGTATTGTTCAATCGGGATAATCGTACGGTTAAATTAACCCGCGAGGGAGAGTCATTTATTGAATACGCCAATGCGACGCTCGCTAACTGGCATCGTTTCAAAGCAAATGTACAAGAGCCGCAACAACATATTTATGGCAATGTCAGTATTTATTGTTCCGTGACAGCCTCATATAGCTTTTTGCATCAAATACTCGAGCAACTGCGAATGCAACACCCACATATAGAGATAACTCTCAATACCGGTGATCCCGCTCTTGCCATAAACCGCGTATTAGATGGTCATGAAGCGATGGCGATTGCCGCTAAACCAACAAAGTTGCCAGGGCAAATAGCGTTCACCAGTATTGGCTATTCGCCTTTGGTTTTGATTGCACCCAAAATTGCTTGTCCAATTAGCGATAAGCTTTCAGCAAGTGAGCCAATTGATTGGTCAGATTTAGAATTTATTGTTGCAGAGCAAGGTTTATCAAGGCAGCGGCTTGAGCAATGGTGGCGTAAAAAAAATATTCACGGTCGAATTTACGCGCAGGTTGCAGGCCATGAAGCCATGGTTTCTATGGTGAGCTTGGGATTAGGTATAGCCATGGTGCCAAAAATTGTACTGGATAACAGCCCGCTAAAAGATAAAGTACAAATAGTGAGTGATGCAGAGCAGACAATTACGGGTTTTGAAATTGGCCTCGCTGTTTTGAATAAAGAGCGCCACGATCCCGCACTCAATGCAATTTGGAGTATTGCTCAATCGCTTACTCAGCAAGCGATTTAACTTACTTTCTCGCAACTAATACTTTATTGTGAACAATATTATATTGATACAAATATCCTAATTTTGCTTAGGTATTTAGTATTGGTTTTTGTAAAAAAAGTTCGTGGTTTTTGCTGGTTTTGCGTTTGCAAAATCCTTTTTCATTGATTTTTTTAAAGGGGTTGATACCGTATTTTAAAATAATAAAATTTTCATGGCGTAGACTCATGATACTCACAGCGCAAGCCGACCATTCTTTAAGCTACTCTAGCCACTGTTTGAAGTTAGCTATCCCGTTTATGGTGAAATATAAAATGCCAATCACGCCACTCAATTACGCGCTTTGGTATTGCTACGTGAGTGAAAAGAATCAAGATTTAAACAAAGAACTTGATAATATTATTAAAAAATATAAAACCTGTGATCATGAGCAAGCGAAGCGACTCTTCAATAAATACCTTTCTAAAGACGATCTAAGTCTGTTTTATCAGCTCTCCACTGGTTTTAATAATGTCGTTGGCAAAGTGCACCAAGACATCAATGAGGCATTAACTTATTCCGCTGAATTTAATCTGGCTCTACAAGAGTGCCGTGAAACGTTAAATAAAGCAGACATCAGCCAAGAGAGTGGTTTTGATGACGTGCTGGATTGTGTTGAACGCTTAAGCGATGAATCAGCGGCACTGCAAAGCCGAGCTCAAGATTTTCAAAATCAGCTTGCGATGGCATACTCTGAAATTACAGAACTAAAACAAGAGCTTGTTAGGTCACGAAGTAAGGCAGAAAAAGACCCTCTGACAGGGCTTTATAACCGCGGTAAATTTGATGAAGATATCACGCGGTTTTGCCAAACCAATGACTTAGCAGAAGTCGCTGTCCTTACTATGGTTGATATCGATCATTTTAAACAATTTAACGATACATTTGGTCATCAAAAAGGAGACCAAGTTTTGCGTGCAGTGTCTGCAAAACTCCTTAAGCATGTTTCGAGTGTCGGTCAAGCTTATCGTTATGGGGGGGAAGAGTTTTGCTTCACCGCGCAGTTTGCAAGCATCAGTGATATGACCAATTTCACTCAACAACTACGTCAAGCTGTAACCAAATTACAAATCAAAGACCCTAACTCTAACAAGGTGTTAAGCCAAGTAACCGCTAGTTTTGGTATTGCGATAAAAGCTAAAAATAGTAACCCAGAACAACTTATAGCAAAAGCTGATAAAGCGCTCTATTTAGCCAAAGAGCATGGCCGAAATCGTATCGAAATCGTCGAAGAGTAACAAACTTAACCGATATATGTATCAAATTTGTGAATAGTTGTAACCTTGCAACGACAGTTTGTTCACATCTTGGTATTATGTTCTTATTGCAGAAATCTCTTTGGTCGTACAATAACAATGAAATCTCAAACGATCAGGATGTGCGCAGTGGTGTATGCCTTGTTTGGCATGCTATTGAGTCAAGCAAGCGCTGATGATTCAACGCGCACTGAACGTGAAAGCCGTGTGGCAAATCAACAGATTGATACCCAGCAGTGGCACCTAAGTATTAATACCGGAGCAGGGGTGATCACGAATCCCCTTCATGGTGGTGATAACTTACCTTTAATCGTGTTGCCTGAAATCGCTTTTTATGGTGAAAAATGGTTCTTTGATAATGGCCGTTTAGGTTATTCATTCCAAGAAAGCGATACTCATGTTGTTAATTTCGTTACTGAGTTCAACCCTGAGACTCGTTTCTTTATTGATTTTCATCCAAGCAATGTTTTTGCACTGCAAACATCGAATAGCTTTATTGTTGAATCGACCACCAGTAATGAACTGGCAGAAAAGTCGGTATCGACGAACGATATTAAAAAAAGACGTTGGGCCTTAGATGCCGGTATTAGTTATCACTATATACACAGTAATCATGTTATTTCTTTACAAGCACTTGCTGATGTCTCTGGTGTTTATAAAGGTCTGCGTAGTGCCTTGCAATGGCAATCACATCACCGGATAGGGAATTTATCAGTCGCACCTAGCCTGGGCGTTTGGTACAAATCAGCCAGACTAAATGATTATTTTTATGGTTTATCGGCTAAAGAGTCCTCATATGGGGAAATAGATGTTGGCAGTAGCTGGCAACCTTATGCTAAAATCGACGCCCGTTGGCCCCTGAGTGAGGCCAACTCTCTTCGTTTTCATTTAGCATATTATGACTACTCAGCCGTGGATGACAGTCCGCTTTTTGAACACACGTACTCGATGACTGCATTTATAGGATTCAATCATATTTTTTAATATGAAGTATTTTGTTTTTAGTCTGTGTGTGTTTGCTGCTGTTATTTGGGCTACCCCAAGCCATGCGCAAGCGACTCAGTTTGATATCACGCCAAAAGTGTGTGTTGTATTACAACAGCACGAATTTTGTGATCTTGAGTTAAAAGTTAGCTGGCAAACAGCACAACCTCAAGATCTGTGTCTGTTTCAAAATAATCAGCAAATTCAATGCTGGAACGACAGTAACAAAGGGCTGTACAGCCATAAAGCGCGGGTTCAGGTTGAAACAATATACTCCTTAGTCAATCCGCACACGGGGAGCAAAATAGCGACCGCAAAAGTCGAAGTGCAAAGCACCGAAGCAAAAACAACGAGGCGTAGATTACGCTCACCGTGGAGCTTTTTTTAATTCAGGAGCAACCAATGGCAAAGATTTTACTTGTTGAAGATGATCTCGGCTTACAGCAGTTAACACGTGATTACCTTCAGCATAATGGGTTGGATGTTGCGGTCCTTGAACGCGGCGACGAAGTATTTGAATACCTAGAAAACAACCCCGTTGATTTAATGATTTTAGATGTGATGTTACCGGGTAAAGACGGGTTTAGTGTGTGCCGCCAGGTACGTGATAAATTTAGCTTACCTATCTTAATGCTGACTGCAAAAGGTGAGGACTTTGACCAAGTGATTGGCCTAGAACTCGGCGCAGATGATTATGTTATTAAGCCTGCTGAACCACGCGTTTTATTAGCGCGCATTAATGCGCTGTTACGCCGTGGACAAGCTAGCACTAAAGCACCTGAAGAGCTGAGCTTTGGTGATTTAAGCATTGATAAAACCAGCCGCATTGTTACACTTAAAGGCAATGAAATTACACTTACATCTCATGAGTTTGAGTTGCTTTGGTTACTGGCGTCAAACGCAGGTGAAGTGTTAAGTCGTGAACACGTGCATCAACATATGATTGGTCGTCAATATGATGGTTTAGACCGTACAGTTGACGTACGCGTGTCACGTATCCGTAAGAAACTAGGTGATAATAGTGATAAACCATACCGAATTAAAACAGTTTGGGGGCAAGGTTACCTCTTCGTATCTGATGCATGGGATATGTAATCATTAATGGGGAAACTATTTGCTAGCTTATATCTTTATATAATAGTTTCTCTGTTTCTCGTTAGTGGGGTCATAGAACAGTTATGGCCCTACGAAGAAACTCAACAACAAATTGCCCTTGACCAAGAGTTTGGTAAATCCCTTTGGTTATTAAGCCAAACTGATAATGGCTTAGCAAAACTTCAGCAAGAATTTGCAAGTGAGGTCATAAATCTCACTGATCTAGCACTCCCTGATGACCTAAAAACACAGCTCAACAATGACCATTACCTGTATTTGTTTAATCAAGAACAAAAAGTGGTTTGGTATATAGCCCTTAATGACACACAGCTTTTACATGTAGGCCCTTTGTCTGTATCCAATCCTAATTTTAGCTCTGTTTGGCCCTACTTTTTATTATTGACCGTGATTGGCGTGCCAATAGGGCTATGGAGCCTATTGCTGTGGCGCGATTTTAATAAACTTACTCTTGCTTGTGAGGCAGTAGGAGGGGCACAAGACTTTGAACTTCACGATGCCTCTAAATCATTTTTTCTGCCGATTACGGATACACTCAACGCGATGCAAGAGCGCATTCAATACCTTCTGGCAGCGCAGCAAGAGCTGACTTCTTCCGTTTCGCATGAATTTAGAACCCCCCTTGCGCGGTTAAAGTTCGCTGTTGCGATGCTTGAAGAGCAAATCGAGAATGAAAAATCCTACACTTACATTGATAACATGCAGGCAGATATTGCAGAGCTTGAAGCACTGGTGTCAGAAATGCTTGAATACGCGCGACTTGATTCACACCAACCAAGCTTAAAGCCCCGTTCCTGTGACCTGACAGCGCTTATTAACAGTGTGGTGAATAAGCTTGAGTTTGCTACTGATATAGAGGTCGCAGTGAGTGCTCCTAAGCTGCTCTACTACGAGTGTGACGAGCATTTTATGGCGCGTTGTATTCAAAACCTATTAGGTAATGCACAAAAATACGCAAATCATAAAATTCATGTCAGCCTTGAAGAGTTGGGTGATTCGATACAAATAAGTGTTGAAGACGATGGTCCTGGGATCGCTAAATCTGAATGGCAAAGTATTTTTAAGCCATTTACTCGTTTAGATAAAAGTCGTGATAAGAAAACCGGCGGCTTTGGATTAGGGCTTGCCATTGTCGCTAAAATTGTTAGTTGGCATCAAGGGCAGTCTGAGGTGTGTGATTCACCATTAGGTGGAGCTAAATTTACGATTCATTTGTTTAAAAGTAACTCGCTTTAAATTACAGGCATAAAAAAAGCGCCTAGGGCGCTTTTTAAAGATTAAAACCAAAAATAAACAAGTAGCAAAGTAATAGACCGCGGCTATTTATAAAAGTTCGAAAAAATATTTAATTATTTTTCATCTAATAATGGCATTAGCATTTTTTCGAGGCCATTGAGCTTCACTTCATACATCATCGCCAGTTGTGCACCTAACTGAGAGTCTGGAAATCCTTGTTGTTTAAACCACACTAAATACGGTTCAGGGAGCAACAATAAAGGGCGACCAGCATATTTTCCAAATGGCATCTTGGTATTTATGGCGCGTTTGAGTTGAGCTGTATCCATCTTTATCTCAAAGAAATTTTAAAGTCAGATAATACGGTAAAAAGGGGAGAGAAAATAGGCTGTGACGGGCAAGAAACAGCCTATTTAGTGAGGGATGTAGGCCCTCTAAATTACAACCACTAAATCGATTACAGCAGTTTAGTGTAGTTGGTAACGACGCTTTTTCGTAAAGCCAAGCTGTTTTAGCTTAACGACGATAGTCGGGTCGTCAATTCGCTCAGGTGTTTCACTGTCACGAAGAAAATGATCACTTGGTACTTGATATACATCGAGCATCTTGTTGAACAGCACCGTTCTGATATCCATTGCAGTCATGCCATTCTTTTGTAACTCATCAAGTTGCTGCTGAATATCTGAAAGTTTCCCGGTACGTGCATCATCCGTGTTTGCTAAAAACTCGTTGGTAAACTTATTTTTCATTTAAACAACCTCAATCCATCTAACAAGTGCTGTGAAATAAACAGCGGTACAACAACACTGTTAAACTTTTTTGTGTTAAAAATAGATACTTAGCTAAGCATCTTGAAATTAATTCTACTCTTTTTTTTAGCCTGATTGCTAATCTGGATGTAAAGCTTTGTAAATAAGCTTGACCCAATAGGGGGACTGATTTGATTTGCTAAGAAAACTAGTTAGCCAACTAACTGAATACAGTGAAAATAATTCTCAGTACCATGAAAAGGTACCGAGAATATTTTTTTACATTAAGAGAAAAGTTTTTGTTTTACATGCTCAGCGAAGCCGCTACCAGCTTCTAAATAGAAGTTATATGTGGAATCAACCCCCATATCTTCTAGTTCTTTTTGCTGATCTGGGTAGTTTGCAATGGCTGTCACCTGACCTTGATAGCCTGAAGCTCGAAGTTGTTCCAACGCAAATATATTTTGCATATGCTTTGGCATTGCAAGCATCACCATACCCACATGGGAGTGATTCACTCGCTGCCAAAAGTCTGGGTCAGTTGCATCGGCTAGTAACACTCGGCGGCCACGTTTAATGTGTTTTTCAACCACATCAGGCTTGATATCAATGCCCGCAACGAGATTTGGGTGTGTTTGACTGATTGTTTCATAGGCACCCGTACCAATGCGGCCCATTCCAAATATAACGATTTTAGTGTCATTTAGATTTACCGGCAGCTCTTCTGCAAGGCGGCTGTTACTTTCAAATTTAAGCAACCAATGTTCAATTTTTACATACACTTCATTCGAGCGTTTATTTAAAGGCGATGCGAGTATAAAGGTGATTGACACAGCGATAGCCATAACGGCGAGCCATTCAGACGTGATTAGATTGCTAGTGGCTGCAACAGCGCAGACAATCAAGCCAAATTCACTGTAATTAGCTAAGCTAAACGCGCTTAATAGTGAAGTACGGGCACGTAATTTGAAAGCGTTTGTCAGCACATAATAAAGTGCAACTTTTAATGGCAAGACTAAAATTACGATGAGTGCAACAATCACTGCGTTGCTGGTCAGCTCTGCATTCAAACCAATATTTAAGAAAAAACCAACCAGTAATACGTCTTTTAAATTAAGCAGTGATTTTGATAGCTCACCAGCTTTTTTATGAGACGCGAACATCATACCGATGATCAACGCACCTAAATCACCTTTAAGGCCTGCAAACTCGAAGGCTTGATAACCAATAATCAGCGCAAAGAAAAAGCCAAACAGGGGCAATAACTCACCGTGTTTTGAGCGATTTAATACCCAGAACATCACAGGGCGTAAAATAGGTAAACCAACCAATAATGCCAAAGCCCAAATGTTCGGGGCCTTACCAGTACTGATGGCTAAGAATATGACGGCAAAGATATCTTGCATAACTAAGATACCAATGGCGATTTTACCATGGAGGCTTGCCATTTCACCGCGTTCTTCAAGTACTTTTACTGCAAAAACGGTGCTTGAGAAGCTAAAAGCAAAACCGACTAACAATGCACTTTGCCAAGTAAGTTCGTTAAATAAAGGTAGTGCAAGGGCTCCTAGCAACAACATAAAACCACTGAAGAGCGTACTGCTTAAAACAATATGCATTGAGGCGGGCGCCCAAACTTGTGGTTTCATTAAGTTTGATACTTTGAGCTTAAGACCGATGCTAAACAATAACAAAGTAACACCCAAGCTTGCCAATGTATTCAGCAGCTCGGTTGTCTTATATCCATATAGGTTGAGTGCAAAACCCGCTAATAAAAAGCCGATAAGAGGAGGCAGCTTTAGCTGGTAAACAGCAAAGCCACAAACGAACGCGGTAGCAAAGTAAATTAGTTCCATAGTTTTTCTTTTGACTTCATTTGTTAGAAGTGTAGCGAAATATTTGTTGTTGGAAAACAATATCAGACAGTAAGAGTTCAAAAAATAAGCACTTATACATGATTTATTGATTAATCCGCCAAAAGCATCATTTTTTCGCTGACATTAGCTTTTAATTGTGGTTAAGATGCATTAACAAAGGAATTTAAGCCATAGGTTAGAAGCTGGCTTAAGGAGAAAAGATGTTTAAGAAAATCCTTGCATCAGTAGGTATTGGTGCAGCAAAAGTTGACACTGTACTTGAGACAGAGCATTTACAACCGGGTCAAAAATTTAATGCCGTTATTGTTATTAAAGGCGGCGATGTTGATCAAGACATATCGGGTTTAGACTTAGCTCTGATGACGCGTGTTAAAGTCGAAGGTGAAGATGGTGAGTACTTTACAAACCATGTGATTGAAAAGTGGCGAATTACAGATATCGGCACGATAGCAGCAGGTGCTGAAAAACATATTCCATTTGAAGCACGCCTGCATTCAGAAACACCGATCACCGAAATTAACGCTGGTTATAACCAATCACATGTGTGGCTTGAAACAGGCCTAGATATTGATTTAGCCCTTGATCCCACTGATCGTGATGCACTTCACATTTATCCTAATGATGCGGTGAGCACGTTAATGGAAGCGATGGATAGACTTGGCTTTAGTTTAGTCAAAGCGGATGTTGAAAAAGGCTTCTTAAGAGCGCCGACATTCCAGTCACATTCGGGTTGTTATCAAGAGCTTGAGTATCGTCCAAATAGCCGAAGCCTGTTTGGCTTACAAGAGATTGAGTTGTCGTTTGTGCCTGAAGCACATAAAACCCATGTACTCATTGAGCTTGATCGTGCCTTTAGAGGGGATGGTTATGTCGATTTAACGATTGAGCATGATCATGTAAATCTATCGCAGCTGTGTGATCAGCTAGAACGATTATTTGCTTAAAGACTAACGACTGAATAGCGAGTTAAAACCCAGCTACGGCTGGGTTTTTTGTCTTCATAAAGGAGCATTATGTTTTCTATTAAAAGTTATAACGAACTCAGTAAAGATGAGTTATTTGCCATTTTACGAGTGCGGGTTGATGTATTTGTGGTAGAGCAAACTTGCCCTTACCCAGAAATTGACGAAGTGGATAACAATGCGCAGACCCAACACGTGTTCTTGTTTAAAGGTCAGCAGGTGGCAGCCTATGCACGATGTTATAAAAAGAATGAGCAATTTAGCGCATTTGGTCGAGTGCTGGTTGCAGAGCAATTTCGTGGTGAAGGACTCGCAACCAAGCTGGTGCAAACCGCGATAGATACATGTAAAGAGCATTGGCCTGATAAAGCGATTATGATTGGTGCTCAGTGTTACTTAACAGCGTTTTATCAGCAATTTGGTTTTGAGAATGTGGGGGATGATTACTTAGAAGATGGTATTCCACATCAAGATATGTGTTTGAAGTAGCCTAATGGCCACTTCAAACATAAACATTGATTAGCTCAACAGTGAGTTAGCAAATACCAGTGCAATGGCAAGTGGGCAAATAAACTTGATGTACCATGGCCATACTTTCCAGAAGAAACTATTTGCAGCTTCCGGGCATCCTTGTTGAATTTCTTTTAGTAACGACGCGCGATGCCAAATCCAACCAACGAAAATACAGCACATTAAGCCAAGAACAGGTTGTCCAATCTTCGTGGTTAAGGTGATCACAAAACCAAATAGCGTGCCTAAGTTAAAGACAATTGTAAAACTAATCAGGGCAATAATACCGCCAATGATCCAAGTTGCTTGTACACGCTTTAGCGCAAAACGCTCAACAGCATAAGAAACGGGTGCTTCTAGCATCGAAATTGATGAGGTTAACGCTGCAATACTCATTAACGCAAAAAAAGCAAAACCAACAAAAATACCAACATTGCCCATACTAGTGAAAAGTGCCGGTAGTACTTGGAATACAAGCGTATCTTCAGAAAGTAGTGCACCTTCTGCTGAGAAAATCTCAACGCCCTGCGCCTGTGCTACATACATTGCAGGAATAATAAGTAAACCGGCTACAAAGGCAATAAACACATCGATTAAAGTCACATAAGCGCCTAACGATACTAGGTTTTCTTTTTTGCTGATGTATGAGCCGTAGATGATCATTACGCTAGTACCAAGCGACAATGAGAAAAATGCTTGTCCTAACGCATTCACTAATAACTCAGGGTTTAAAATCGATGAAAAGTCTGGCACTAAATACGCTTTTAAGCCTTCCATTGCGCCATCTTGAGTCATTACATAGATGATTAGTATAAACAAAATACCTAACAGGGCAGGCATTAAGCGCTTAGACCATTTTTCAATGCCGTTTTCGACGCCTTTAGAGATAATCGCAACGGTTAAAATAATAAATGCGGCAGTAAATATAAGGTTTCTTGATAGTGACTGCTCACTAAGCCAAGCGCCAGCGTGCTCTTGACCCGCTAATTGTGCAACAGGTTCAAGTGTTGCACTTAGCATCCAACCTGCCACGATAGCATAGAAGCTAAGGATGAGACCGGCACAAATAATACCGCCAAAGCCCACCATGAAGGCGAACTTCTTTTGCCATGCTTGATTCGTTACTTTTCGAAGTGAAGTGACGGCATTAGCTTGACCGTGACGACCAATCACTAACTCAGCCATTAAAGCAGGGTAAGCAAGGCAAAATGCTAATATTAAATAAGCCACTAAAAATGCGGCACCGCCATTACTTGCAGTTTGCGTTGGGAAACCCCAAATATTTCCTAAGCCAACAGCAGAGCCTGCTGCAGCCATAATAAATCCAAAGCGGGAGCTGAACTCCCCACGTGATGCGCTCATATTATTGTTACTTCTCTATTTGTGACGGCGCTGACAATCTACTTGAATTAACGCTAAATAAAAAGGGTTAATCATCCGCATTTTCGTTGTTCTTGGTTATGTGCGAGTTGTCAGCTTAGATTTCGTGCAATTGCGCATTACAATACGAAACAATTAACACAATTGAAACCGCTTTAGTGGCTTTTATTTTGAATTGAAAGAGTAAAACACGCGCCACCTAGCTGCTTACTTTTTGATACTTCGACCGTACCATGATGCCAATCAACAACTTTTGCAACGATAGCAAGCCCGAGCCCGTAGCTTTCGCCATCTCTATTGCGATGCGTTTGTTCTTGGAAAAATGGACTAAATACTTTTTGCCAGTTCTCTTCGCTGACACCCGGGCCGTCATCTTCAATTTTAATCATAACGGACCCACTGGTACTCGTAGCACTGAGTAAAATTTCTGATTCAGCAAAGTCGCAAGCATTACTTAATAAGTTAACAATGGCGCGAGCTAACCAGTGTAAGTCAGCACAAATATCACCGCCTTCAACGTGGTGATTAATACGCAAGCCCTGTTGCTCAAGCTTAGGCTCAATCTGATGGATTAAAGTCAGAATATAGGTTTCTAGATCAGAATGATTAAAGGTCAGTTGATTCGCTTTTTGCTCAAGGGTTGCAAATGCTAGATAGCTTTTTAGCATTGACTCCATTTGATCTAAGTCGTTTTCCATTCGTGCAAGATACTCAAGGCGCTTTTCGTCATTACTACAATCTTGCGCTGCCTCTAGGCCAAACCGTAAACAAGCGATAGGTGTGCGGATATCGTGAGATAAACTCGATGCCATCAACTTATTCTCATCAAGAAGTTTTTCAATTTGACTCGCCATGCGGTTAAATGTCAGCTCAACATCTTTGATATAGGTAAAGTGAGATACGTGAATACGACTTTTTAAATCACCTTTAGCAAAGCGCTTTGCTGCTTCATTCAAAACGGTTAAACGCTTGGCGAGTGGCGCAATAATAAAGCCCATAAATATGCATAACCCTGCATAGAACAACAAGGTCAGTAATACATCGTTGCCTTGCTCATGCGTTAAATCTTTATCTAAACGCATTTTTAGATGATGCGTATTAAGTGCTGCATCACTGTAAAGTAAATAATAGCCTTGTTGATCTTCGAGGATAAGGCCGCTCGGTTGGGTTATTTGTGATAATAGTGAATGGGGAAGTGCAAGCGATTGTGTCGGACGATATTCAAGTTGCACTGCAAAGTCTTGATTAATATCCGTGATAGCTTGCTCGCGCTGTTTAGCGTCAAGCTTAGCGAGTTGCTTTGCAAACCCTTTAATCATTTGTGTTTCGCTAGAAAACACATCTTGGGGTGTTTGGGTTTGTTGGCTAAAAGCATCAATTAGCCAACCCAAAACAATGATTGAAAGTAAGGCGCTACCGAGTAGCGAAATATAAAACTTTTTCACAGGCGCGAGTCGTTATTGCCAAGCGGTGGCAACGAGTAAATAGCCTTTGCCCCAAATAGTTTTAATTTTTTCAGGGTGCTGTGGATCATCATTAAACTTTTTACGTAATGATGAAATTAGCACATCAACACTTCTGTCCAAGCCATCATATTCACGCCCTTTCGTTGCCTTAAATACCGCATCACGAGAAACCACTTGGCCTGCATTACTTGCTAAATAGTGGAGTAAAAGGTACTCAGCGCTTGAAATATGGACCTCTTCGTCTGCTAGGTAAACTGTGCGTGACTCCGTATTGATTGATAACTTACCTACATTGATAAGCTCAGAGTTTGTGCTTGATTCGTGTGTATCTGACTTAGAGCGAAGAGCCGCTTTTATGCGTGCTAGTAAAGCGCGAGGGCGAACGGGCTTCATCATGTAATCAGTCGCACCTACTTCAAGGCCAATCACTTCATCCATTTCATCATCACGCGCTGTTAGCATGATAATCGGGGCCTGATAAAACTGACGTAAATCACGGCATACACTAATACCATCTTGGCCTGGTAGCATAATATCTAACAACACTAAATCTGGATTTGTTTTGCGGACTTGCTCAACGACTTGGTCGCCACGCTGGCATAGTGTCGTTTTGTAGCCTTGTTCAACTAAATATTCTGCAACCCAATTGGCGAGAGAGATATCATCTTCAACTAATAAGATAGTTCCGTAATGTTCCATTATTTACTCCTGCTTAGAACAGTCGCCAACGACGTTTCTTCTGACGATTTTTATAGACCCACTGTAATTGTATTTCAGTGCTTGCGACAACCTTACCGTTATCACTACTTATAAGTTCAAAACCAATGGTTTCTGCTGAATCAAATTGGTATCTAAATAAGCCTTTTTGTTGCATCAACCAACATTGCATTATGTGCTTGCTCTGTGCGTTGCGTAAGCAATAATTGCCAATTTGTTGCTGATGCCAAGTTATATCAACCTCAGCATAGCAATTTCTGCCCTCTCGTAGTGCAACGCACGTATCGGGCAGGGCAATGAGTGCATCTTCAACTTTTTTCTCACCTTCTGGCTGTTGCTCGGCCAGCAATGGCCCTGACAGTAATAAGGTAAAGCACAAGTAATACTTAGAAAACATAACGCACGCCTACCTTGGCTTTATGCTGATACTCTTGAGAGATAATAGGGCTTTGGTGAATATCGTTTGAAAACCAAGTCGATAACCAACCAGTTAAAAACACCCAATGTCTGTTAATTGGGTATTCTGCATGAAATTCAAAAATAAGACTGTAAGAGGTATCTGGGCTATATACAGGGCGAGTTGCCAAGGCTTCAGAGTCTGAAATTCCGAAGTAGTAATTTGTAAAGTCTTCTGAGTAGGCACTTAAACCAACGCCAGAGCGAAACTCCCAATTCCGCCAAGGGATAATCTGGCTAAAAAACGAATTCATTACCCAGCCATTGTGTGCTCCCGACACGTCATGTAAGTACTCAAATGAAATTTGCGAGTTTTCAAAGCGGCGCGATAAACGAAGACCTACATCAAAATCGTAGTCGCGCGTTCTAATACCTTCGAGCTCTTTAATGACGTCATTGCCGTAAATGTTTAAGCCTGTTTCATCAAAGCCTGATTGAATATTAGTACCGACAATATCTAAGCCCCATTCAAATTTATCGATAACGCTGTAACCTAAGGTTAAACCACCACTGAGTTGGCTTTGATCGTAATCGAGGTAAAAGCTGTCGTAAGAAACGGCGAGGTGAACATCTGGCTCTATGCCATCATTGTAAGAATCCATGCCTACAAGGTAAGAATCTTCAATGTAGTACCCTAAACCTATGCCCCAGTCCCATGCAAAGCCTTGGCTTGGTTCTAAAGTATTGTCTGCATAATAGCGGTTACTTGCTTGGCTTGTAGCGCTAAGCAAGGTTAAACACGTCAATAATAGGGCACTGTAAACTCGCAACGTTGCATCCTTGTCTGTGAGAAAGGGTAATAGCTTATAGTATATTGTTAAGGAGTTCCTGTAATCTGTAAAAAAATGTAGTAGCAGAAATTGGAAGTGTAAGAAAGTGTTACGAATTCAAAGAGGGGTGCTGCTTGCCTATGGGCAGACAAACAGCGTATTCAAATTACTGCACTTTTATTTTATCGATTAAAATGCTGCTCAAGTAATACTGCATCATAGGTGTAAGTGCACTAATTTCTGTTCGGTTACAGGGACCTTGCTCTTTTTTAAAGGCGTTCATTCGTGTAATCGTTTGGTAAGCTGGAATCGTTACGTCTTGATTAACACGCGCCATACGAGCTTGTTCAGAGTTTTGCTCGTGCACAAAACTCGCAACTTCTAATTCATTCTTTATTAGTTGCTGTTGTTCAAAGCTATAAATTAGCGGTTCACGGTGAAAGCTTGCGCTATCTATTGATGATTTTGCAAACCAAACAACGTCACCGGTTTTTTTGTGGGTAAGGCGCATACTTACCTGACCTAAAATCGTTGCACATTGCTGAACAGGGAACTGTTTTGCTACTTCTTCGAATAAAGGCAGTGGTTTTTCGGGTTTCACCAATTTATATTCTGTGTCTTCAATGAGCTCAAGGTCTAACTGATGAATTGATAGGGTATAGTCAGCTTGTGCGCCTTCAGCGACAACCTTTAATTGCTTTGCTGTCAGTGCTTCAGTGATTTGCGAATAAAGTGTATCTGTTACACTGGTTTTATCAGCAACGATGCTCACCGTTTGGTTTTTACTTACAGCATGTGCAGGTAATTGTACTGATTTTACTTTAGGCGCCGCATGCCCTGTTTGATACTCAACTTGAAAACGTTGGCTCTGTAAGCTAGGTTTTTTTGGCATAGCAAGTAATGGTGCAGGTTCAGGTTTTAAAGCGCAACCGGCTGAAATTAAAGTAAAAAACAAAACTACAAGTAAGCGCATAAAGATTAATCTACCCATAAATATTTAAGATTAAGCGTATTGTACGTTAGTCGAGACAAAAGTTCATGATAATATGTGATCAGAAACTTCCTAATCAGACTTAAAAAAATAAATAATGAAGTACAGCTTATCCTTAATACCTTTTTTCCTTTGTTCTTTATTACTGCTCTCAATGAGTAGTGAAGCTGCTTCGAGTGATAAACAATGGCAAACTTTCGTTGCTGATTACAATAAACACCTTACCCGTAAACTACGCAGTAAAGGAATTCCGGGCGGATCTCTGGCAATTGTTAATATTGGTCAGGATGATTTTATTCGTGGCATCGGGCGAACAAAAATTGAAAATGGTCGTAATGTTGATAAGCATACCCGGTTTCGTTTAGCGTCAGTTTCAAAAACCTTTGCGGGTTCTTTAACTGCAAAGCTGGCTGCACAAGGGGAATTTAATATTGATGATCCTATTAGTAAGTTTATTCCCGCTTTTGCTAACACTGCTTATAAAGATGATTTAAAAATTTACCATATACTCAGTCATTCTAGTGGCTTGGTGCCTAATGCGTACGATAACTTAATCGAATCGCGGATGAGTTACCCCGATATCGTTGCGCAACTATTAACCGTTGAGCCTATCTGTAAACCGAGCGAATGCTATGGGTATCAAAATGTGATGTTCAGTTTGATTGACTCTGTCATTTTTCGATCAACTCAGATGGATTACTCACATTGGATTTCTGAATATATTTTTGCGCCATTGAAAATGGTCGATGCCAGTGTAGGCTTTGATGAGATGGTGAAAGACGATAACTATGCACATCCTCATGTACGCGGCCGAAAACGTTGGTATACATCACGATTAAAGAAGAACTATTACAAAGTCCCCGCAGCTGCGGGAGTGAATGCCAGCGCAAATGATATGGCTATCTGGTTGAATGCGCAGCTAGGGCAGTACCCAGATGTATTACCGCTAGAAGCATTAATAAAACAAACGCGTCCTTATACTCACACCAAAAAAGAGACTCGTCGTAGAGTTTGGCGCGAACATGTTAAAGATGCTTATTACGGGCTAGGCTGGCGTGTATATAACTATGATGATGAAGTGCTGTATTACCATAGTGGTTGGGTACAGGGGTATCGCAGCGATATTGTGGTATTTCCGCATCTGAATATAGGTTTTAGCTTAGTGCTAAATGCAGAAACGGGTTTGATCAATGAATTAACTACCGAGTTTATCAACCGGGTACTTAAGTACACCCGAGAACAAAAATAGTGCGAGTCAAAATGTTTAGTTACAAATTCGTGAAAAATTATTTTTGCCAATAAAAAAGCCAGCATTTTAGTGGGCTGATACTTTATTAGGGATCTGAATACTCAGATCCCTTTTTTATTTCAACGTGAAATCAAATGCTTAGCCATCAAGATATGTCG